>JBIKPT010000218.1:0-4138 GCA_044357355.1 Chitinophagales bacterium | reverse complement strand
CGTTTGGAAATAATTTTTATTTTCGTTCTCATCTGCGGTTCGTTTTTCATCAATACTTTGGTGTCCAGTTTATACGGATTGCTGATTTCAGAAGTTGGTTCCAGCATTGCATCCAGCACATAATACTTTAGTACGCTGTTCCATTTATTTCGTAATTCAATATCATTGTTAGTCAGTCTTAATAATTCATTGTCAATACTGGTGAAATCAAATGATTCGTTCGCGGTAAAATCGAATGGTTTTGCGGTTAGCTGGCTTATCAATGTATCGGCAAAAATCAGTTTCTGTTTGTATAGCTTTAGAAAGTCATTCATAAATACACAGGAATTGGCTTGTAGTTGTTTGCCTAACTGATTGCTATGAACTGATAATAATTTTAGATCTGCATTGGTTAAATAGAGTCCGCGATAATCTACTCGTTTCATAAAATCGTCAAAGATTTCAGCTGATACTTTTTCGTCAATAACAATTGATTGAAAATGAAATTTTTCAAAAACCTTAAGTAATGTTGTTGCTTTTTTACGGGTAGTTAATGGTGATTCTGCTTTTACACTAAAGTGAAAAAGCTGAAAACAGATCCAAAAGAATGAGCTCTTATTCATTTTATTAAATACGCCTAAAATAATGGAAATTAATATAATATAGAAAGCTCTTATTCCATTATTTTGAAATAATCTTTCATTTGGATGAATTTAGCATCTACTTTCGTTTAATTTTCAGAATTTTTGTATGTTTAGGTCATGAGCACTTATCAGAAACAATTGGAACAACAAGTGAAAAAACATTCGAATGTTTTTATTGCAGATACAGCAAGGGTACTTGGAAAAGTGGAATTACTGGACGATGTATCAGTTTGGTTTGGTGCCGTTTTACGTGCTGATTTTGACAGTATCACAATTGGTAAACGTACGAATGTGCAGGAAGGCGTGATTATGCATGTAGACCATGGAAGTCCGATACAAATAGGTGAGGACAATGTGATTGGTCATGGTGCTATGATTCATGGTTCCACTATCGGAAATTTCAATCTGATTGGAATGGGTGCGACTGTTTTAAACGGTGCAAAAATCGGGAATTGCTGTATCATCGGCGCGCATGCATTGGTTACGGAAAATATGGTAGTGTCGGATGGTAGTATGGTGCTGGGTACACCTGGAAAAATTATAAAGACCTTGCCACTTGAAAGTGTAAAGCAAGGTGTTTTGCTTGGTGTGGAAGAATATTTAACGGAAGCAAAAAAGTATTTAATATAATGCTACAGGCATCAATTATCGACTACTAAAATGAAAATTCTTATCATTCGTTTTTCTTCTATTGGTGATATAGTGCTCACAACACCGGTTATTCGATGTTTAAAAAATCAGTTGGCAAATGCAGAATTACACTTTTTGACGAAAGTTGCATTTAAAGAAATTGCGGAAGCGAATCCTTATTTGTCCAAAGTGTATTCCATGCAAACATCTATTACTGAAATCATAGGTGCATTGCTGTTTGAAAAGTATGATTTGATTATTGATTTGCATGATAATATACGCTCACGTCAGGTGGCAGCCTTATTGAAAGCAAAAACTTACCGATACAATAAACAGCGATTTAAGCGTTTTTTGCTGGTTCAGTTTAAAATGAATTTACTGAACAATCATGTGGTAGACAGGTATTTTTCTGCAGTAAAAAAACTGAATGTTATCAATGACGGCAAAGGACTGGATTATTTTATTCCGGAAAAAGAAGAAATGACACCCGATAAATTGCCGTTTACACATATTGCCGGTTTTTGTGTGCTGGTCATAGGAGCGAAGCATTTTACCAAACAGATTCCAAAAGAAAAACTAGAAGAATTATGCACTAAAATTGCTATGCCTATTTTATTAATTGGTGGTTTGGATGATGCCTATTTAGGCACACAACTGGAAAGTATAGATAAATTTAAGATTTATAACGCCTGTGGAAAATACACGATTCATCAGTCTGCCTCTGTCATCAAACGCGCTAAATTTGTTATAACACCTGACACCGGTATGATGCATATTGCAGCTGCGTTTAATAAACGCATCATTTCTATTTTTGGTGGTACGGAAAAACGTTTAGGCTTCACACCATATAATAATAATGCCAATTCTGTGATGATAGAAAACACCAATTTATCTTGCCGTCCTTGCCACAAACATGGATTGGATAAATGTCCTAAAGGTCATTTTAAATGCATGCTGGATTTGGATATGCAGAAAGTGATAGGGTTACTCTAACCTCTTCTTCTTTCAAGTAAGATCATCATCATTAAACCTAATACCAAACGTTCTTCTTCACCGCTTTCAAATTTACTTAAGGTATTTACCGTAAATTTTCGTCCCCAAAATGAAGGCTCTTTTTTTAGACGTGCTACTTGTGTGCCATCCGGTCGAATGACAATATATGATGGATTGAAAAAATAACCGGAAATAATGCCAAGTAATGGAATTTCCACCAAAAGTGCATCTGCAATTTTTATCCACGGATTTTCTTCCTGAATCAGTAAATCCTGCACGTTGTTCTCGTCATAAATTTCATAGCGTGCTTTCCAAAGTGATGCCCAGCCTTTGCGTGCAATTTTACCGATGGCTTTTCCGAATTTATCCGTCATGTTGTATGCAGCAGAAAAGTCGAGCCATCTGTCTGCTTTTATATTATAATATACTTCAGATTTGCTGTCGTTATTGTAAACGGAAATATCTTCAATAAATTTAAACATCTTCTGTTTTATATAACTGACGGTAACACCATTGGCATCTTTTACGGTAAAGTCGTTTGATAAGGTGGAGATTTTAAAAGAAAATTGTAGTGGAAATTGTAAATTTTTCATAAGTTTTTAAAAGTTGGTTGAAAATATAAACTATATAATTTAAAATTGAGGTCATTAGTTCCCTTACTCATTGTGATACGGAAAATTATGTTGAATGGTATAAGCACGATATAGTTGTTCCATGAAAATCAACCGGATCAGCTGGTGCGAAAATGTCATGTTGGATAAAGAGATTTTGTCATTTGCCCGTTCATACAGTCTTTCATCAAAACCATATGCGCCACCTACCAGGAAAATCAGCTTTTTGACAGATTGTATTTCTTTCTTTTGGATAAAATCTGCAAATTCTACGGATGTAAAGGATTTTCCTTTTTCATCCAGCAATACCAGGAAATCATCCGGTTTCAGTTTAGCCAATATTCTTTCAGCTTCCATCTTTTTCAGAGAAACTGGATTACTTTGACCTTTTATTTCTGCAAATTCTACAATATCTGTAGGGTTGAATTTCTGAATTCGCTTAAGGAAGACATTGTAGCCTTTTAGCGTAAAATCCTGAAATGTCTTGCCGATCCACCATATTTCTATCTTCATCCTGTGTTTTTAACAAAATTTCTGTTGACTTATATAAAGATTATTTGTAATTTTTAAACAAATCTAAGAGTTATGATAAAGGTAAGCACTCTTAGAAACATAATAACCTTGTTGGCTGTACTTTTTTTACAGCCTGTTCCAATGCTTATGATTCCTCTTATTACTTTTCCGGTGTTTTAAAGTCTGTTTCTTCTGAAGATAAATATACTGAAATGACGCAGGTCGGTGAAATTGTCAGTGAAGAGAACGGTAGAACAATTTTAGTGGTCAGCAAGAAATAAAATTCGATTAACAAATAGTTTTAATAAAAATGCCTCCGATTATTCAGAGGCATTTTTTTATATTTTCGAATCTATAGCTTACGCAATATGAACGAATGTTCTGTCTTTGTATCCTTTCTTAAAGAATACTTTTCCGTCTTTAACAGCGAAAATTGTATGGTCTTTTCCTAAGCCTACACCTTCACCTGGGTGAAATTTCGTGCCACGCTGACGGATAATGATATTTCCGGCAATTGCTTCTTGTCCGCCATATAATTTAACACCTAATCGTTTACTGTGTGATTCTCTACCGTTTCTGGAGCTACCGACACCTTTCTTATGAGCCATTTTGAGTTATTTTTCTGTTTTTAAAAATTTGGATAATTAAGCGATGGTATCAATTTTTACTTTTGTAAAAGATGCTCTGAAGCCATTTTTAACTTTATATCCTTTTCTTCTTTTTTTCTTGAAAACGATAACTTTATCGCCTTTCTGATGTTCAACGATA
>JBIKPT010000217.1:0-4168 GCA_044357355.1 Chitinophagales bacterium | reverse complement strand
CTAAGTCTATTAACGATGCGAATACAGCATTGAAAAACTATTTAGACACTCAAAAAGATTTAGGTAAGGATTCTGCTACCATTGCAAAAGCTCAAAATATATTAACCGGTTCTACAGATTCTGCTGCTGCAGTGAATCCGTTAAGTGGTAAATCTGATGCTAAAAAAGATACTTCACAGGCTAAGAAATTTGAAGAATTCAAAAATGAAAATCCATTTTTTGCGGTGCTTCAACCAGCAGTAGATGATAACAATCAGTTTCAGCCATCACCGGTAATTGGTTATGTAAGTACCTTAGATACAGCAAAATTATCAGAATACTTAAACAATCCGGATGTTAGAAGTGTGTTTCCAAAAGATGTAGACTTCTTGTATTCTGCGAAATCTTTTGGTGACAAACAAAAATTTTATACAGTCTATGCAATTAAAAGAAGTACAAATGATGGCAGTGCTCCTTTAGATGGTAGTGTGGTTACACAAGCTCGTCAGGATTATGACCAAAATGGTCAGATTGTGGTGAGTATGCAAATGAATTCAATCGGTGCAAGAACCTGGAGAGATTTAACACGTAAAAATGTTGGAAACAGCATTGCAATTGTGTTAGACAATCAGGTATATTCTGCACCAAATGTGAATGGCGAAATCGACGGCGGTAACTCACAAATCAGTGGTGGATTTGACATTCAGGAAGCAACGGATTTATCCAATGTATTGAAAACAGGTAAATTGCCAGCTTCTGCTCGTATCATTGAAGAAGAATTAGTGGGTCCTTCCTTAGGAAAACAATCTATCAATGCAGGTTTGATTTCAATGGGTGTCAGCTTCTTGCTGGTCGTTATATTTATGGTGTTCTTTTATTCATCTGCAGGTGTAGTAGCCAATCTGGTGCTTTTATTAAACTTATTTATGATTGTAGGTTTAATGGCCGGATTTAGTTCTACCTTAACTTTACCGGGTATTGCAGGTATCGTGTTAACGCTTGGTATGGCGGTAGATGCTAACGTAATTATCTATGAGCGTATCAAAGAAGAATTACGTGCAGGAAAAGGCTTGGCACTGGCTGTGGAAGAAGGTTTCAAACATTCTTTATCAGCTATCCTTGATGGTAATATCACCACCTTCTTAACGGCATTCATTTTATTCCTGGTGGGTATCGGACCCATTAAAGGTTTTGCGGTTACGTTAATGATTGGTATTGGTACTACCCTGTTTACTGCAGTTTTGTTAACCAAACTAATTGTTGACAGAAGAATGGAAAAAGGAAAAACATTAGAATATTTCACTCCTTTTACCAGAAACTTCCTGCAAGGCATCAACTTTGACTTTATCGGAAGACGAAAAATCACCTATGCTGTTTCAACAGTATTAATCATAATCGGATTTGTTTCTTTCTTCACGAAAGGCTTTGAATTAGGTATTGACTTTAAAGGCGGTCGTGAGTACAAAGTTCGTTTTGAAAAAGCAGTAAATACAAGTGATGTTAGAGAAGCATTGAATGCAACGTTAGGAAACGGAACAGTAGTTAAACAATTCGGTTCTGCGAATCAGGTTAAAATCACCACATCACATTTAATTAAAAAAACAGGAAAAGAAGTAGATGCAGAAGTGGAAGAAGCTGTATTTAAAGGATTGGAGAAATTCATTCCAAATACATCTATAGAAAACTTTAAACGTGTCAACCTGATGAGCTTCACCAAAGTGGATCCAACCATTACCGGTGACTTTAAACGAAGTTCCATTATGGCTACTATCCTATCATTAGTCGTTATCTTTATTTATATTTTCATCCGTTTCCGCAGATTCGGTTATTCTATCGGTGCCATTGCAGCAACAGCGCATGATGCATTTATAGTATTGGCGTTATTCTCCATTTTACATGGTATTGTTCCATTTGCATTGGAAATCGACCAAACGTTTATCGCGGCAATTTTAACAGTAATTGGTTACTCTTTAAATGATACGGTAATTATCTTCGACAGATTAAGAGAATATTTGAGCAATAAGCCAAATGCCAACATGAAAGATACTATGAATGCTGCTATCAATAGTACATTATCCAGAACGTTCAATACAGCATTTACTGTATTTATAGTGGTATTTATCTTATTCTTATTCGGTGGTTCAGTATTGAAAGGATTTTCATTCGCCATGCTAATTGGTGTAATTGTCGGTATCTACTCTTCCGTATTTATCGCATCACCTATTATGTATGATTTGGATAAAAATCACGATAGCTATTCCAAACAGGAAGCATCCAAGAAAAAATAAACGTTTAATCACATACAAAAAGTCCTGACTTGTTCAGGACTTTTTTATTTTACAGAAATGAATACTCCTGAATTCCTTCAAACCATTAAATTTCCATTTCCCATAAAACAACAGGTTGTTTGGGGCGAAATGGATGCCTGGAATCATATTAATAATGTAATCTATTTCCGGTACTTTGAAACCGGACGGGTAGAATTTTTTAATAAAACAAATTTATGGCAAACCTTTATTGATGAGAACATCAGAATAGTAGTGGGAAAGCTGGAATGTAATTATATACAGCAAATTGTGCATCCAGCGGAAATAGAAATCTCCGTAGGAATCAAAAAAATTGGAAATGCCAGCCTAACCGTTCACCATTTGGTGACTTGCAACGGAAATATTTCTGCACATGGTGAAGGAATTATTGTAGCAACTGATCCGGCAACCGGAAAATCCAAACCTTGGTCGGATAAATTAAGAGAAGAATTTGCTAAATGGTTATAATGCCTGTGTAAAAACAGAAAAATGCTTACCGTTTTCTTCCAGTTCGCTGATGGCATTTTCCAGAATATTATTGACAACCTCTAAATTATATTTCTCTTCAAACAACAAATCATCGTAGTTGAAGATTAACAGATGAATTTCTTTTTCACTAATCCAGGATAAATCATTCAAACATTCATCCAGTGAATCGAAGTTGTGAATGAAGTAATCCGGAAAATTTAACGCCTTCCCTATTTCATCATAAAAATGAGGCAATACAGCACATTTCTGACCATCTATAAAAGCTAGAAAAATACCATTAACTACTATATTTTTTTTGAAGGTCTGCATGCATTATTTAATTTCGGTGAACGATTGATAATGATCTGCCGTGTACCAGGCACTATCATCACTACCGGTTACAATGCGCTGCGCACCGCGGTTTTTTCCTTCTATTTTTGGATGAATATCCCATTCTTTGTAGTCTATTCGCTTTCCGGTCGGGTCTCGTTCCGGTAAATTTTGCTCGTAATTTCCAAAATGTCTTCCACCAACATAGCCTTCCGGAGCTTTATTGTTGGTACGAATATATTGTAAAACAGCAATTGCTTTCTGAGGCACAGAAGAATTCTCTGCTGGTGCTACGGATTCGGTGTTTCCGGATAATTTATTAGCAGGCTTTTCTGCTATTCTCTCTTTTTTTGCTTGTTCAGCAGCTTCTTTTTCTTTTTTAATGATGGCTTCGCTGTATCCTTTCAGATAGCCATCTTTAAATCCAATATTATAACTTTCATTCTTATCCAGTAAATTTGAACAGGAAGGAAATAAAAAAACAGACACTGTCAGTAAGAAAAATAAATTCAAACCAAATCGTAAATAGTTTCCTGCTTTCTTTATCAAATCCATATCGTGATTACTTCTTATTTGCTTTGGCATGATCTGCTAAAAACTGCGCCAGTCCTTTTTCAGTCAGCGGATGATAAAACAAACCGGCAATAGAATTTAACGGACAAGTGACCACATCAGCACCGGCTTCCGCACATTTTACGATATGCAGCGGATTTCTAACAGAAGCAGCCAGAATTTCCGTTCCGAAATTATAGTTATCATAAATTTGTCTGATTTGATGAATTAACTCAATACCATCCACACTCATATCATCCAATCTGCCAACAAACGGACTTAAATAGGTCGCACCGGCTTTTGCTGCCAGTATTGCCTGACCTGCCGAGAAAATCAACGTGCAGTTAGTTTTGATACCATGATCAGAAAAATATTTAATTGCTTTCACGCCATCACGTATCATTGGCACTTTAACGACAATATTCTTATGAAGTTTTGCGAGCTTTTTCCCTTCGTCCACCATACCTTTATAATCTGTAGAAATTACTTCAGCACTAACATCTCCATCTACAATTTCGCAGATTTTTTTATAG
>JBIKPT010000065.1:0-14404 GCA_044357355.1 Chitinophagales bacterium | reverse complement strand
TTTTCTATCGATTTCTTTCCGTTGCTTATTAGTTTCGCTCGCAAATCACTATTCTCCAAAATAGAGCTTGCTGCGTTGTAAATTTCGTGTTCATTTCTAAAATCGACAACCAGTGCATTTTCATTGTTCACAATAAATTCGCGAGAAACGCCAGATAGCGTAAAAACACTGGGTATACCTACTGCCAGTGCTTCGATGTAAATCTGACCAAATGCTTCGATTTCAGGATCTACCGGAACATGAATAAAAACATCAAATAGCTTATATAATGCCGCGTTGTCTTCCTCAAACTGTATTTCAATATAGCTATTTTCTGGAAGCTTTTTTACCATATCTCTCACTTCCTTGTCGTTTCCTTTGGCATTGGCAAGAATGAGAAATGCATTCGGATATTTTTGAAGTATTTTATTAAATGCTTTTAAGGTATATTTTATTCCTTTCCATTCTGTGTATCTCGAGATGACACCAATGACAGGATGTTTATCTTTCGGATTGTATTTTTGTTTTACTGTTTCTATTCGCTGATTGGAAATTTCATTAAAAAATGACAAATCAAAGCCATGGTGAATGAGATGTATCTTTGATTCCGGAACACCTTCTAATTTTAAAACACTACTGACATTTTCACTAATTGAAATTATATTCGTTGCCATCTTGTTAATGATGAGATCATATTTTTTTCCGCCAGGTGCTGTTGTATGATGAAAAGTAGAATGGTGTCTGGTGTAAATTCTGTTTTTTACACCAGCTAATATGGCAGCCGGTAAACCAATCAGATTAGCTTCGAAAATATGGCAATGGACCACATCTGGTTGAATTTTTTTTAAGATTTTATAAGTGTCATAGCTTGCTTTTGGAATACTCCATTTAGAAGTATATTCCACACGATGGAATTCGATATTTTTTTCACTGCAAAAGCGTTCAAATACAGAGTTTTTAGAAACATTTATAGAAATAACTGAAAATTCGAACTTGTCTTGATTGGAATGCAAGATAGCCCACTCAAAGCCAAGCGCTTTTTCAATATGAAACATAATATATGTAATCTTTCGTTTCAAAATCATGCTTGTGTTAAAAGGGTTTTCAGAACTCCATAAAATCGTTTATCTGTAACAATCCAAGGATTGATTTTTATTGCTTTCCATAAATATTTTAAAGAAGCCTTTTTAAGATTTGCTATAGCAAGATGCAGAGATGCGTATATTAAACAATAAGAAATAAATGAGCTTTTCTTATTTTCGTATTTTTCCTGTACCACTTTGTCTTCAAACGCATATTTGATTAACAATTCAATTCTCTCTATCAGCGTTTCTTCCTGAATATTAAAAATCACGCTTCGTTCTTTGTGAGAATGAAGAGAACATGTTACGATGTCTGGTGTATGAATTTCGAATCTTGCTGCCAATCTGAGCCAGAGTTCATAATCTTCAGAACCGGAAAGCGCTCTGTCTGAGTTAAATGTATATTGAATGGCAACATCTTTTCTGATAAGTATTCCACTACAACCCAGAAAATTACCGATGGCCAGTTTGTTATTTATTTCTTCAGGCATTTTTGCCGTCTCTAGTACATTTTTATTCGAGTCTACAATGTCATAATTAAATCGAATGATTTCAGGAAAATTATTCTTTTCTATATATTTCACTGCTTCTTCCAAGTGATTTGGATATAAAAAATCATCTGAATCTAACAATGTTATATAATCACCTTTTGCCATTGAAAAACCTGTATTTCTTGCTACAGCACGTTCTTCGTTATTTTTTTTATAGTAGACAAAATTTTCATTACGAATCGATTTTATCACATCTTCGGTATTGTCTGTGCTGCCATCATCTATTAAAATCACCTCAAAGTGCGGATAGGATTGAGCGAACGCTGTTTCCAGCGTTGGAATAATCATATGTGCCCGGTTATAAGTTGGAATTATAATAGAAAAATAAATATTTTTTTTCATTATTTTATGGCGTACATTTAAATCAAATTATGTTGGTTTGCAAATGTAAGAAAAATATTTTTCAACCCTGTCTTTTGTCTTTCAGATAAACAGATTATGCAAACATAAATATTTCTGTCAGGTTAAACAGATCCGTTTAAATATAAAGAATTAAGACTGTTAACCATTTTGTCTATTCCAAATATAGCATGAGCATCTTTTTTTGCTTCTGTCACAATCTGTTGTTTAAATGAGTTATTATTTAAATAGTTAAGAATTCCTGTATAGATCTGTTCGGCATTTTTATAATCTACAACAACAGCATTTTTATTATTTATAATATATTCTTCAGCAATACCGGAAAGAGTAAAAATTCCGGGTACGGATGCAGCCATTGCTTCAATATAAACCTGACCAAAGGCTTCAAATGCTGCTGATATAGGAACATGTACAATTATATCAAAGCTCTTATATAAGGCCGTTATTTCTTTTTCAAATTGAATCTCAACTAAGTTTTTTGAAGGTATCTCATCAAGTGTTTTCTTAATCACTTCTTTATCTGCTCCAAAGGCATTTGCAATAACCAGTTGTGCATCAGGGTATAAGTCAATTATTTTTTTAAATGCTTCGGCACAGTATTCTATTCCTTTTCCTGTCTCATACCTCGAAATCATGCCAATAACCGGAAAACCATGTATGTTGTATTTTTTTTTAATTTCAGTTATTATAGATTCGTCAATAGTTTCGAACAAACTTAATTTGAAACCGTGATAAATTAATTTGACTTTATGTTGGGTGTATTTTTCTCTTTTCTCGAGAATCTGCTGAACATTCTTACTAACTGCAACGATTTCAGAAGAAAGATAATTAATAAATTCATCAATAATTACACCTTTTTTGTAATGTTGATGGTGAAAATCGGAATGATGCCTTGTGTGAATTCTTTTTTTAATACCTGTCAGTTTTGCAGCCATCAAACCTACTAAAGATGCATCAACCAAATGGGTGTGAACGATATTTGTTTGTTCTTTTTTAAATATCCTAATGGTCTGAAAGATAGCTTTTGGTATGTCTTTTTTAGAACTTACATGTAGCTGATAACAATTAAATCCATTTTCCGTTAATAAAGCTTTTAATGTATTGGTTGTTGTATCCAAAAAGATAAAAGAGACATTATAAGTACTTTTGTCTAAAGCTTCAGCAATCCACAGATATTGTGAATATCCGCTAATATTGCATAAAACATAAGTGATGTTTTTCTTAGAGTGCTCTTGCATCATACATTGCTTTAAAATAAGAAATGGAAGACAATACGCCGATTGTTCTAAACGTAAGCTTATCAAAAATCTTATAATTGGGAATATAGTTAAATATAAATAAGATAAATGGTTTAAGTGGAATAAGCAAGGTAAAAATAAACTGTTTTAGTTTGTTTGTGGGCATGTTCCTGTTTTTCGTAAACTGGGAAAGAAATCCACGGTAATCTCGGTCAAGAAATTCGGTTATATACAGTCTGTCTTTCTGGTTATGGAAACAGGTGATATCTGTAAACAAAAAAATATTAAATCCCTTTTCTTTTATTTTCTGAGACAAGTCTATATCTTCTCCTTGAAAAACATAGGTTTCATTGTATCTTCCGCATTTATCAAACAGTTCCTTACTGATTAAGAAAGAGCCACTTCCAATGGATGCAATCTGAATCATCTTTTTTGTATTGTCTACATGTTGTTTTAGCCGTCCTTCCAAAGTATGATATCCGGCTTTCAGCAAATATCTTCCTATTTTATTTTGAGACATAAAATGAATGAGGTTGTCAGGATAGCGCCAGTTTAGAACAACACAATTAGAGTTTAAAAAATGGTCATAACTAAGTTGTGTTATCGCATCAAAAGTGGCAGCCGTAGGCCACATATCATCATCAATAAAAAACAGAATGGAATACGAAGCATTGGCTGCACCATGGTTTCTTGCAGCAGCAGCACCTCTTTTAGGGTTTTTTAATATTTTTATTTTAGGATGAGTGCTTTTAAAAGGAAGCTCTTCACCATCGTTTACTATAATCACTTCAAAAAGTGTATCAGTACTAATAGAAATAATTTTCTGTATCGTTTCCTCAATAATCGAAAAGCGGTTGTATGTTGGAATAATGATGCTGATCATCTTTTCTTGTTTACTATTTTTTTTACAAAAACCGGCAGCAATTTGATTCTTGTTTTTAATTTGTTTAATTCCTTCGCATCATCCGTCGATAGAAGCGCGGTATCAATATAAGGAAGATATTTTTTAGCTGCCGCATAGTTGTTTTGTGCATAGAAAATACTCGATTGTAAGAACCAGAAGTAATGAATAATTTTCTTAATAATTATTGGATTTTTATCCAAAGGGAATTTGCAACCATCCACTATTTTTCCGTCGAATAACTCTTTAAATACAATTGCTTCGTCTAGCGAATACGTTGACGCAAGTGTATAATATACATTCATACTTTCCTGCATAAATTCAGTTGCGTCTTTAAAGGTTTTTGATTGCTCGTGAATTCTGAAATTCACCAAAAGTGCATCTGTTTTTTTTATGTGTGCGGTTCCAAACAGCAATAGAAAGCGAATCCACCATTCCTTATCCATAACATAATGTAGGTGTTGGTTTAATGGTCCCATTTTGTCAATTGCAGATTTTCTAAAAAAAGTTTCTGGTTGATCAATTCGTGCCCAACCGACAGTCTTTTCAATTGAAGAGTAGATATCACTTCCATTAGACTGAACACTAACAGCGTTTTGTTTCCATATATTACTTCTTCCGCAAACTGCTAATGTAGTAGTATCCATAAAGCAATCAGCAACAGTATGCAGCGCATTTGGTGTATAATAATCATCACTGTTGAGCCAGTTTATGATTTCACCGGATGCAATTTTTAATCCTTTATTTATAGCATCACTCTGACCTGTGTCTTTTTCAGATACCCAGTAATGCAGGTGCTTTTGATATTTTCTGATTATCTCTACAGAATTATCGTTGCTTCCGCCGTCAATAATAATGTATTCAAGGTTGGCATAATTTTGAGATAAAACAGAATCAATTGTTTGTTCCAGAAAATGACCCTGATTATATGATGGCGTTATAATTGAAATTTTATTCATTTCTCACCCGTAAAAATATGAAATTACGTTTGCAATAATCCTATTTTTACCTGAGTATCTCACAAAAAGCAAATATTATCTTTATCTTTGTTGTCTTAGTGCACTTTATGAGTAGTAATGTAAAAAAATGTCTGTTTTGTGATAATACAGAAACAACGTCAACATCTTTTGAAGATACCGTTTTTAATAATAAGAACTTTGAATATGTTCAGTGTACTAATTGTAAATTAATCTTTGTCGATCCATTGCCGGATGCCAATGATTTAATAAAGATGTATCCTGTAGAATATCAGGGCAAATTAGCAGCATCAGCAACAGGAGCATATGATGAGTTATTCACTAAGATAAAAGCGGCCGGCAACTTTAATACCATGCTGGATTATGGTTGCGGTGGCGGACGATTTATAGTGGAAGCTCTTGAGAAGGGTTATACAGTGACTGGTACTGAATACAATCCAGAGCTGATAGAAAATCTTTCAAATACTTTTACAAAAGCTAGTTTTTTAACTATTGAAGATTTTTATATTACAGCAGCTACTTACGATGTTATTTTTCTGAGCAATGTATTAGAACACTTAACCAATCCAAAGGAAGTAATGCTTAAGTTGAAAGAAAAAGTAAGTGCTAATGGTATTTTTGTTTTAGAAGGTCCAATAGAAAATAACTTTAATTTGACTCAAGTTACCCGTAAGGTTATTTTCTTTATTCGTAAAAATATATTCAAAAAGAAAGCGACACATGTACCAACACATGTACTGTATTCCAACAGAAAGAATCAGGAGCAGTTGTTTAAAGATATTGGTTTGGAAACAGTATATTTTGAAGTTAAAGAAAGTAATTGGCCGTTTCCAATGAATTACAGCGACTGCAAATCTCTGATGCAGAAAGTGATGTTTGTAATAGCATCTTTTTCTGTTATGATGAGTAAACTATTCCCTTTTTGGGGAAATAATTTTGTATACATAGGAAGGCTCAGGAAATAATGTTTTTTGATAAACTAAGCTGTTTGTCAGATACCCATTAATGATTTCATTTGTTTGTGAAAGGACTCTTCATTGTTTAATAAATAATAGTCTTTCCAGCTACTAAGAGGCAGCTTATCACGTTTTAATAATGCTGCTAATTTGTTTAACTTTTCCAATTGCTCAACAATATCACCTGGTGCAGCAACTTCACCTAATTTAAATTTCTGAACATTTTCACCTACACAATGTTGGTTTGCAGCAAGTACAGGTTTGCCGAAATATGCAGCCTTAGTTAATCGATTGCTGGATGTATAATGTTCCGGATACATCATATAAATAATATCTAATGAATTAAAAACAGCGTTATATTCAAATTCGTCTTGCAGATAACCTTCTCTCCACAAACAGTTTTCGGGTGGATTATTTCGGAATTGACTTAAGAGCGTTCTGTCGTCTATTTCGGGAATATGCTGATAAGAGCCTTCGTCAAACTGTCCGCAGAAAACAAAAAAGTAATTTTTTCCGGCACAAGCGGTTGCCAGTTTTATTAAATCAATTACGCCGGTATAATAGCTAATTCCAATACACCCAATAATTATTCTGTCTGTTGCTTTTTGTTTTATTTCATTCGCCAGTTCATAATTCATAGCGTTGGTGGAAACATCCGTAACATCCGGCATTAATGTGACTTTTTTATCCAGACGATATTCCAGGTCGCTTCGTATTCCGGCATCAAAAATACCAACACCCAAACAGCGGTCTGATTTCAAAATATAATCAATATCTGTGATGGCTGATTTTTTATGTTGAACACCCAAATGGCGGAATTTTCTCATATATCTGGTATGAATGTATAAACCGAACCAGCGATAGTTGAAAACAATTTTTTGAAGTAATTTTGGAAACAGGCAAGAAAGAAATACATCAATGTAATTAAAAAGAACAGCATCTATTTTTAATTTGTATTTTGTTTCAATTTTTTTTAACAACAAGTTGTATTGTTGCCAGTATTGCCATGCAATATAGATATCATGTATCTTCTCATTCCAGTGAATTTCTGTAGGTTTAACATACTGATAGGTATAGTAATAAATTTTATTGTTTTCTGCCGTGTAATTATTCTGCATCCAATGCTTTATACTTTCTGTGTCGTTAGTTATACAGATAGCAGTATTTCCGGTAGATAGTATGGTTTTAAGTACCGAACACATTAAATGCATTCTATGTCCGTTGTTAGAAAAATCAATGCAGGCAATTACCATTTGGCGTAAATATATTCAAATATCAAGAAAAGAATAGGTAAAAAACTAAAGCAATTTAAGGATTTCATTGAATTTCTCAGGCAATCTGTCAGTACTATGTTTATCAGCGTAATTTTTCCATTGTTCTGTAGGAAAGTTGTTTGAAAGAATATTGTTTCTCAGAAGTTGTAATTTCTGGTATTGTTCTTCAATATTATTTTCGTTTGCGGTTGCTCCTAAATTATATTTAGGCACATCTTCGCCAACACAACCAACATTGCTTCCTAGTACCAGTTTGTTGAAAATAGCCGCTTTTGTTAAGCGGTTACTTGAGCTGTAAAAATTATTATAGACAATATGAATTATATCAAAACTGCAAAAAACTGAATTATAATCCTCACCTTCCTGCAATCCGCCTGTTTCCCAAATACAATTATTTGGTATATTGGCTATAAAATCCGTCACTTCTTTCTTTTCATCAGTGGATAGTTTGTCTAATGAATTTGACTTGAATACACCTGTAAAAGCAAAGAAAAATTTTGATTGATCTGCTATTTTTGCTAAACGCATAAGTGTAAAAGCACCCTTGTGTGGTTCAAGACCAATGATACCAACGATAGTTCGATTTTGTGCCTTCTCTTTTATTTTATTAGCAAGAACATGTTGTTGATTTGGTGGTGTTCCATCTGCAGTTTCAGGAAACAGCATGGTTTTTTTACCAATGCGTTTTTGATATTTTTCAAGAATACCTTCATCATGTAAGGTTACTGCGATACAGTTTTTTGCCAGAAAAACGGAATCAACATCACTGAGGGTTGTTTTGTTATCAAGATAATGTGGCCTTATTCTGAAAATTACCGGATGGAAATAAACACCAGACCACTTATATGGAAAAATAGCATCAATAATAAATGGAGGCAGATAATTTGCCATCTGATTATCCAGCCAATTAAAAAAAACAAGGTCAATTTTTTGATTTGATTCCTTTTCTATTTCGGACAGGATGTTTTTTTGTCTCTTCCAATAAATTATTCTGGAAACAGATTCATTAAATCTGCCAAAAGAAGTTGATGCAGGATTTATAATTCTTTTATCGTAAAATAAAATATTATGTGCACCAGCATTCACATTGTTTGCTATCCAATGTTGAATGGGTAAAGTATCCGGCATAATACAGATAACTTTATGACCAAGTTCCAGTAAACTTTTAGAGAAGAATTGCATGAAGGCTTCTCGGTGTCCTCCATTTTCAAAATCAATTAATACGATGGTTTTACATTCCATTAGTATCTGCCTAATATGGTTTTAAGAATTACTTTTAAAATTCCAAATTTAGATGTATTCAAATCTCTTGCTGCCAGAATTTGTGAATACGAAACTGCATATTGTTCAGCCAATTCTTTAAACCTGTCAGTTGCCTTAAATGCAGGAATTTTTCTCGTTTGCTCGTAATTTTCAAAAATCTCGTAAGCTGGTTTTTCCAAAATAAGTCCAAACACATCTACCGTAGTATTGTCACCATAGTTTACAAATCTTTTTTCTGGCCAATGCATGTCAAACAAGCCTGCAGGTATCAAACCACTGAACTGTATATTCTGTAAAATATCGTTTACCGGGAAATGAATTCCTAAGTCAAACGTAAGGATTAATTTTCCGCCTGGTTTTAGAATTCTTGCCATTTCTTTCAGGCCTTGCTGTTTTACAGAAAGGATTTCTACATGTTCCAACACACTAATACAAAAAACCCGGTCAAAATAATTATCAGGAGCAGACATTTTTGTCATACCGTTTTTATGGAAATTAACACCCAATTCATTTATGAATGATTTTTTTGCTCCAAAATGCGAATGACTTTCTTTGGATTCATCTTCAATATAATCCGGGTCAAAACCGGTAACATTTTGAGGGCCGACTTTTTCAGCTAATAATGCGGTGAACGGTGTATTTCCACAACCAACATCTGCCACTTTCATTCCTAGCTGAAGGTCAGCTTCGGAAATTGCAAAAGGAAATTCCCACATTCTGGCTGCGTAATACATTGGCTTATAAGAAATCTTTTGCCACCAGTCGAACCTGGATTTGTTTAAATCTTCGTGATCCTGCAACTTATATTTGTGGTGTAATATTGCAAGTTGTTCGTTTATTTTCTCAAATTCAGCGGTAAAAATTTCTTCAACCGTTGCAAATCTTGAATTAAATTTCATGCTTTATTTTTTTAACGCTTAGTATTAGACCTTTAATGCAAATTGTTTGTTGTATTTAATAGCCGTAATTTTGCTGTTTCCAAAGAGAAGGTGTAATCAGAATTCCTGCTGATGGTTTATTCCATTCTTCATATCCTGTATCTTTTGGCAATATTTCTATATTGGCACAGGATTGAATATATTCGAGATGTCCTTTCAGGTATCTTGCGCCAATGTTTAAGATATACATATCAGATTTAAGATTTGGCGTGAATTCAACTTCATAAGAATAATATCCTGCTTCTTTTATATTTAATTCTTTAAAGGTGGAAGACGTTCTGCATTCTACCAAACAATTTTCGCGTGTATCCATCATATTGAACCCAACGATAAGCTCCTGCAAGGGTACTCTGCATTCGAATCCAATTTTCATCTTTATAGTGTCACCTTCATAAATAGCAGATGTATCTGTTATAAATTCTAAATCACAAAGATGAAATTCATTGGATTTAGGTCCGGTTCGCGGTAAATCTTTCAAAGCTACCTGATTATTTTTTTTATTTCCTATTACATATTCATTTATGACGCCATTGATTCCACCGAGCATTTTCAGGCTACCATTCTCCAATAACATACCCTTTTTGCATAAACCCTGCACTTGAGCAAGGTTATGACTTACGAACAAAACTGTTTTTCCTTGATTGGTAGCAGACTCATTCATTTTACCTAAACATTTTCGCTGGAAACTTGCATCGCCAACAGCAAGAACTTCGTCTAAAATTAAAATGTCGGTATCTAAATGTGCCGCTACAGCAAACGCAAGTCGCACAAACATGCCGGAAGAATATCTCTTAACTGGGGTGTCAATATATTTTTCGACACCTGCAAACTCAATAATCTCATCCAGTTTGTTTGAGATTTCCTTTCTTTTCATACCCAGGATGGCGCCATTTAGATATATATTTTCTCTGCCTGTTAGCTCACCGTGAAAACCGGTTCCAACCTCTAAAAGAGAAGCCATTTTTCCTTTGTATTTTATTTCGCCTATGGTTGGTGCGGTTACCCTAGATAATAATTTTAATAAAGTTGATTTTCCAGCACCATTTTTACCAATAACACCCCAAACTTCGCCTCTTTTAATTTCAAAATTAATATCTTTTAATGCCCAAACATAATCACTGTTACCTTTAAGGGTTCTATCGTTTAATTCACCTATTTTTAAATATGGATCGTCTTTTCCACGAATTTGAGACCACCATCTATTCAAATCATGACTAAGCGATCCTGTACCGATTTGTCCTAATCGGTATTGCTTACTTAAGTTTTCAACTTTTATTATAGTATCTGACATAATTTAGACGGTATCGGTAAAGTTTTTTTCCGTTTTACTAAAAATATAAAAACCAATCAGTAATAAAAAAACCATTACGAAGAAACTATAGGCTAACAACATGAAATCTGGTGCTTCTGTGTTAAAAAGAGCTTGCCGTAATGTGTCAATAATCGGAACCATTGGATTGTATTTCAATAAATTGTACAGCAAGCCAGTAGTGCCGGATTTTGGAAGCATTAAGGTTCCGTACATCAGTAATTGTATGCCAAACTGAACCAAAAGTGCCAAATCTCTGTATTTGGTTGTTAACGATGTAATTATCAGGCCACTTCCAAGACCCAGACCAGCCATCACAATAATTAAAAATGGAAATAACAAAATGGTGAGTTGTATGTCAATAGTTGTCTTGCCCGAGAGGATAAAAATAAAAGTAATAATAAGAAATAGAAAAATTTGAATAAAGAATTTTAATAAACTGGAAACAACAATTGAAAGCGGCAATATTAATCTTGGAAAGTAGACTTTGCCAAAAATAAAGGCATTGTCTTTAAATGTAGTGGATGTTTTAGTTAAACATTCTGCAAAATAATTCCATGCCGTGATACCAATTAGATAAAATAATACCGGATGAATACCGTTCGTTTCAATTTTAGCGGCTCTCTGTATAAACACAAACATTATAGTCGTCAGGGCAGGTTGTATAAAGAACCATAAAGGCCCTAAAACGGTTTGCTTGTAGTTTGTTACAATATCTCTCTTAACAAACATCCACAATAAATCACGATAGTGCCAGACGTCTTTAAATGAATGTAGAGAAAATACGGAACGGCTGCTAATAATATTTGACCAATCTTCTTCCTGATGCATTTAGTTCACTTGAAACGACAAATATAAGAATTATTGAGGACTAGAGAAGCTCAAATATAATATTTAAATAAGGAGTTCCTGTTGGGTAAATAATTGCATAAATTACAACTTATTCAACGCATCCACATACGCTTTAGCCGTTGCATAAATTACATCTGTATCATTACCAAATCCATAATAAAATACGCCATCTTTTGATACCTGAATATGTACTTTTCCAGTGTCTTCGCTGCCACCGGTAATGGCTTGTACCAGATATTCTTCCAAACGCACCGGCTCTTTTACAATCTTGTCAATGGCTTTTAAGGTAGCATCTACCGGACCGCAACCATCTGCAATTTCTATGGTTCTAACGCCATTTTTTACCAAAGCAACCGTTGCACTCGCCTGATGTTTCTTTCCGCAGTGCACTTCTAAATGATCTATTTCATAAATCTTTCCTTCGCGACTTTCACCCATCATTTCCAGCAAATCCTCATCGTACACTTCTTTTTTACGATCGGCAACATCTAAGAATTTTGTATAGGTCTCGTCCAAACGAGCCTGATCCATCTCAAAGCCAATTTTTTCCAGACGGTGTTTTAATGCAGCGCGACCGCTTCTGGCTGTGAGTACAATTAATGATTCAGGAACGCCTACATCGTGCGGATCAATGATTTCGTAGTTCTCTCTGTTCTTCAACACGCCGTCCTGATGAATTCCAGAAGAATGCGAGAAGGCATTACGTCCTACTATCGCTTTATTTGGCTGCACCGGCATACGCATTAAACGCGTAATTAGGCGCGAAGTCGGATAGATTTTTTTGATATTGATATCACATTGCAAATGCAAATTGGCTTCATGCGATTTTAAAATCATCGCCACTTCTTCTAATGAAGTATTACCAGCACGTTCGCCGATTCCGTTCATTGTTACTTCCACTTGTCGTGCGCCGTTTTGCAACGCAGCCATCGAGTTGGCTGTAGCCATACCTAAATCATTATGGCAATGAGCTGATAAAATGGCTTTATCAATATTCGGTACATTATTCATCAGGTAAGCAATTTTTGTACCGTATTGTTCCGGTAAGCAATAGCCTGTTGTGTCAGGAATATTGACGACTGTAGCGCCTGCAGCAATAACGGTTTCCACCATTTTTGCTAAAAATTCCAAATCTGCACGACCTGCATCTTCGCAGAAAAATTCCACATCGTCTACATAGTTGCGCGCATACTTGGTGGCCCAGGCAGCTTTCTCTAAAATATTCTCACGCGTGGTTTTTAATTTATTTTTGATATGAATATCAGAAGAGCCGATACCCGTGTGAATACGACCGCGTTTCGCAAATTTCAAGGCTTCCGCCGCGCAATCGATATCTGCTGCCACGGCACGGGTAAGTGCGCAAATAGTTGGATTGAAAACATTTTTAGTAATCTCTACCACCGATTTAAAATCGCCTGGTGAAGAAACGGGAAAACCAGCTTCTAACACATCCACACCTAAAGCTTCTAATGCCAGCGCCACTTCAATTTTTTCTATAGTATTTAACTGGCAGCCAGGAACCTGCTCGCCGTCTCTTAAGGTGGTGTCGAAAATAAAAACCTTGTTGTTCATTTTGTTTGTTGGTTGACAATTTATCGTTCACTGCTTGTGTGAAACAACTAATTGTAATAATTGAAATGATGAATCCAATAAAATTACAAAAAGAATGCATGCATTGCATTAGCGGGAAGTTAAGAATTGTTTAAATGAATGCAGATGTAAATTTCACAGAGTTGCACAGAGAAAGAATTCTAATGGTTGGTGAGGACACCAACCTTTTGGAAAAAACTATAAACACAAAATATTTTTTCGTTAATGCAACACAAAATGTTCCATCAGCAACACCTGTAGTTCACCTACCATAAAACCTAAGACAGCACCCACGGTAATCAAAATCCATTCGTCTTGTTTAAAAGCTGGTCGCAATACGCCTTCAAATTCATCTGGTGTCAGTTCCTGCATTTTACTTACTAATGTGTTTTGAATATCCATCGCGTCTTCTGCATATTTTTCTATATGTTTCAGCGCAACCGGCAACTGCTTCACCATATTGCCGGTAATCGCCGTTTTCATCGCTTTGTATTTATCAGAACCGACGGCAAACACTACAATTGGTTTCATCACGCCGGCCTGTTCGTCCACCATTTGCTGCACATTTTTTTGAATCATGTTGAACAAATTATCGGATAATTTGCCTGTCAAAATAGACTCTATCATATTGCTTGGCGTCAACACTTCTTTAGCAATTAAAGCGCCATAGGCAGAAGCCACTTCTTTTTGTCGCTTAAAAAACAAGCCATGCCATGTAAACAATCCAAGATATTTTTTAGGTGTTTTTGGCAGGAAAATCATTTTTAAAGCCAGCCAGTCGGTGAACCAACCCGTAAATAAACCAAAAATCGGCATAATCAAGGGTTCTTGTGTCAGCATCCATACAATCATTTGTACCAACCCAATTAAAAAGCCGAAATAAATCCCTGAATTTCTAATGAACTGGAATTCTTTTTCGCCACTTTCCAGAAATATTTTATTGAGTAATTTTTTGTCTTTAGTGAGGTTGGTCACCACCATGTCTTTCAAATCAAATACATCGTTCAGGTTGTCTTTGGTTTGCTGCATCAGCTGGCGCACCATATCCGGTGATTGTTGCTGTATTTGTTTGATGAGTAATTTTTTTACATTTTCCGGAATGCTTTCCCACAAGCCAGGCTGGTAGTGACTCAT
>JBIKPT010000006.1:0-43540 GCA_044357355.1 Chitinophagales bacterium | reverse complement strand
CTGTGCATTCATCAGTGATGTCACCGAGAGAAAGCGCACCGAAGAGAAAATAACTAATATATCGCGGTTGCTAACTGAAAGTCAAACGATGGCCAAAATCGGTAGCTGGGAGGTTAACATAGAAAACAATAAAGTAGTCTGGTCGGATGAACTTTACAGACTTCGTGGACTAATTCCGGGGGAACAAGAAGCTTCTTCAGCACTATTCTATAGCTGTTTGCATCCAGATGACATCGCCAAGACCAGCGAAGTCATAGAACACAGAACCAATGAGAATACGCAATATGATGTCTATTATAGGGTAATCCTGCCTGATGGAACCATTCGCATTCAGCATGACAAAGGAGAGTCTGTATTTGATGAGCATAATAACCTTATAAAAACCAGAGGAACCGTACAGGATGTTACGGAGCTAATAAAAGCAGAAGAAGAATTGTTGAACCAAAAGAAGTTTACGGAAGATATTTTAAATAACATCCCTGCGGATATTGCCGTTTTTGACTCAAACCATAACTATCTATTCATTAATAAAAACGGAGTCAAGGATGATCAATTGAGAGAATGGCTTATTGGGAAGAATGATTTTGACTATTCCAAAAGAATAAAATCTATTGATAAGTTGGCTAGTAAAAGAAGGGACAATTTTAATAAAACACTAGCAAATAGACAAACGGTTGAATGGGTTGATGAACATCTTAAAGAGTCAGGAGAACAGGTATATATAATGCGTCGGTTTTACCCACATATCGTTAATGATAAAGTAGAATTTGTTATCGGTTATGGAATTGATATAACGCCGATCAAGAAAATTGAAATGATACTGAAGGTTGCTTACGATGAAAATAATGAAATTCTGGAAAGTATAGGGGATTCTTTCTTTACCGTAAATGAAAAATGGGAAATAACATACTGGAATAAAAAAGCAGAATTGATTACGGGATATCTTCATGAAAAAGTAATCGGCAGAAAACTGCAGGATTTATTTAACAAAGAAGAGTATTCTAACTGCTTCACACATTGGGAAAACAGCATGTACAACAAAACTATAGAGCGTTTTGAATGGACGATAAATCACAAAAATATTTGGGTAGAGATGAATTCTTATCCAACAGCCAGAGGAATATCTGTCTATTTTACAGACCAAACAAAGCGAAGAATACTGGATGAAAAATTAAAGCATCTAAATATAAGCCTATTAGAACAAACAAAAAAACTGGAAATTTCTAATAAAGATTTGGAACAATATGCCTATACAGCGTCTCACGACTTGCAAGAGCCGCTCAGAATGATCTCCAGCTTCCTAACCAAATTAGAAGCAAAATATGCAGGGCAACTGGATGAAAAGGGTATTCAATATTTAAATTTTGCATTAGACGGTGCAAAAAGAATGCGGCAGATTATACTTGACTTGCTGGACTACTCCAGAGCTGGTACTACAAGCTATGACATTGAAGATGTAGACGTAAACAAGGTGCTGGAAGATGTAGTAAGTTTATTAAGCGGAGTCATAACCGACAAAAAAGCTACGATACACTATGATACTACTATGCCCGTGATAAAGGGTGCATACACTACTTTAAGGTTAATTCTACAAAATCTTATTGTTAATGGATTAAAGTATCAGCATGAAGGAGTGGAACCTGTTATTCACATTTCATGTGAGGATAAACAGAGTCACTGGCAATTTGCCGTAACAGACAATGGTATCGGGATTTCAGCCGAATATTTTGACAAAATTTTTATTATCTTTCAGCGTCTTCATAGTAAAAGTGAATATTCCGGAACAGGAATAGGCTTAGCAATTACGAAGAAGATCATTGAAAATAATGGCGGAAAAATATGGGTGGAATCCCAAAAAGATAAAGGCAGTACATTTTATTTTACAATAACTAAAGACAAATAATCATGAAAAAATCTGCACACGTATTAATTGTAGAGGACAACGATGGGGACATTTTATTAATATCCGAGGCCCTAGAAGAGGCCAGATTTATTAATAAAATCACCATTAAGAGAGATGGTGTTGAAGCTATTGAGTATTTTGAAAAAGAACTGATTCCAAAAAGAACTGAATTTCCTGATTTAATATTGTTAGACATTAATTTGCCGAAGAAAAATGGCCACGAGGTCTTAAAATACCTTAAATCCAGTGATTCATTAAAGCAAATTCCCGTAGTTGTTTTTACTACTTCCAGTTCTCAAAAAGATATGATGGAAGCCTATAAAGAATATGCAAACTGTTACATCATCAAACCTACGGAATTGAATGATTTTACAAGAGTTATAACCGAAATTGAAAATTTCTGGTTTGATACTGCTCAAACACCATGTTAACACTACCAAAAAATATATGTAAAGTTCTAGTTATAGAAGACAATCCCGGAGACCTTTTTCTGGTAAAAGAATATTTGGAAGAATCTCCCGGGCTTTATGATGTGTCCAGTACAGAAAACTTTAAGACAGCAAGAGCTGTCCTTAATCAGGAAAAGCGCGTAGTCGATGTTGTCCTTTTAGATCTTTCTTTACCGGATAAAAGTGGTGAAGAGTTGATACACGAAATTAATATCTTAGCCTGCGGTGCTCCTGTAATTGTGTTAACAGGCTACTCCAATATGGCTTTCATTTTGAAATCGCTTGATATGGGTGTTTCAGATTATCTGATTAAAGATGAACTTAGCGCTACTATTCTCCATAAAAGCATCCTATATTGTATACAACGAAAAAAAATAATCTCTCGCATTGAAGAATCTGAGAAACGGTACAGCGATCTTTTTAACCTGAGTTCCCAGCCTATATTAATCTATGATACTGTTTCTCTGCGTTTCACAAAAGTAAATGCCGCAGCTGCAGCACTATATGGCTATTCTGAAGAGGAGTTTCTATTGTTAACATTATCGGATCTCACTCCTCAAGAAGAGCTAACGATTAAGGAGAATGAAACAAAAGCAATTGATTTAATTGAAAACATCGTTCATAATTTTAGCAAGCACTGTACAAAGAACGGAGCATATATAGATGTAAAATACAGTACTTTTCCAATCAAACTCAATGGAGGACACCCTCATACTGCAATTGTAGTTTCTGATATTACTCAAATAATGGATTTTGAAAAAAAGATTTCTGAAGCGATCATTAAATCACAGGAAGAAGAACGTTATATTATTGGGTTGGAATTACATGATAATGTTAGTCAGTTATTGGCCGCCTGTAAACTGAAGATGTGTAATATAAAGTCTACTAACCCCAACATAGACCAAGGGGAAATGGATGATTGTATTGAATATATTAAAGATTCGAGTGATATCATCCGCAACCTCTCTCATAAATTAGCCCCTGCTTTTTATGAAGACACGACTATTACAGAATCATTAACAGAAATAATAGACTCTTTAAAGGCAGATAAAAATCTTATTGTTCATTTTGAAGCAGATCCAAGCGTGGAAGACCTGAATCTAAACAGAGATACCATGTTACACCTTTGTCGTATTTCACAAGAACAGTCCAGCAATATCTTAAAGTATGCAAAAGCAACCAGGGTTGATTTCACGCTTCAGCTGGAGAATGGCAATCTGGTGATGAAAATTTCAGACAATGGAGTTGGATTTGAACAGAAAAAACCAGTAAGTGGGATTGGGTTTGCTAATATCTTAAGGCGAACGGAATATCTTCAGGGTGTTATGAATATTACCTCCTCGCCGGGCAATGGTTGCAGTCTGACTATTCGTATTCCCGTGAAGGAGAAAAATATCAACCTTATAGAATAAATTTTTATGATTAGGTTCCGTCCAAAAATTTCAGGTATCAACATTGCATATGCGCAATAAACACAACGAAACGAAAATCTGCTTTATTAAAAAATATTGTCTGATACCCTTTAAAATAAGCTGATACCCAAAAGCATCTGCCCTTTCCATTCTCAAGGTTTTCCGTTCATCACCAACCGATATATTTTGCGTATAACTTCAACGTTGATTCAGATGGATAATAATATACCTAAATCTGATATTTATTTATCGGCGTACAATTTTCAGCGCATATTTTCCCGGACCGGCAATAAACAAACCCAGAAAAACAAGACCACTTTCCAATGCATGATTATAGCCATTAAAGCCGTCACCGCTTGTATAATGCATCAGGCCTGCTATAAACATGGTGAAGATGAGCATGGCTAGTGCCGGGCGAAATAAGAAGCCTAGCACCAGACAGGCGCTGCCGACAAATTCTGCAAAAGCGGCCATAAAACCCCAAAAGGTAGGAGCGAAATGAACACCGATATTTCCCATGGAGCCGCCAATCTGTGACCACACCTCCGGTCCTCCAGTTATTTTCGGATAACCGTGCAGCATAAACAGAATGCCTATTCCAAGACGTATAATTAACAAGCCGTAATCTGTACTGTATTTGTTGAGCATAGAATTTATTTTAATTGAAACAATGTTTAAGCTAATAAATGTGAATCAACTACTTTTAAATTTTTGATATTTTTAAAGTCGTTTAGATTATATGTTATTAACGTGAGTTTTTGAATAATAGCAGTTGCAGCAATTATTGCATCAGGCAATTTTATTTTATTTTTCTTACGAAGTTCAATTGTTTTCTTCACAATTGAATCATCTAATTCAAATACCGTTGCTGTTTTAACAAAAAGAATTATTGGTTTTGTTGCATTGGAAAATCCTAATAATTCTATCTTATTAATGATAGAAATCTTTGGGTCATTGTCAATTATATTAGCGAGAAAAGAAATGCATTGTTTGGGTAATTTATTGTTTGCAAAATCAATAATCACGTTTTTGTCTATTAAATAGTTCTTTCCCACTCTGTGCGCATGTTTTTTAATTCAGCAGACATTTTTGTTGCTTGTTTTTTATCGATGCTACTTAATAAAAGAGCAGATAGTTTTTTAGAAGATGTTGATTTTTTATCTTTTACAATCTTAATAAACTTGTTGGATTCTAATTCTTCCATTAGTTTTAGCACCGCAATATTATTTATTTCTATTTTGATGGTTTGCATTTTATAAATCTACTTGTTTATTAAAGGTACTAATTTTTTGTTAGAAATAAAAAAATCACAGAACTGCCTTCTGTTGTCTACAGTATTTTAGGAAGCATACTCTGTGTAAAATACTTACCAAAGCAGAGTCCTTATCATGAGACTTGATGAGAAATAAAAACTATTTGAAATTCATAAAATATCTATGAAAGATTTCTTTAGTGTTATAGAATAAAAACTTAAAAATTACCTTTGTGTTCTTTGCGTCTTTGCGCGAAAAATATTAAATCTAACTTCCAAACACCTTCTCATCAATTTCTTTAAAAATAGCTTCCGTCTGACTCATGGTTTTTATGTTGTCGTAGACCAAAATCAAACTGTTGCCGCTTTGTTTCATGACACATTTCTTCTTAGAGTTTTGAATTTGTTCCATCACTTTCGGAAAGTACGGACTATCGTAATAAGGCGATTTCGGATTGTCTAAAAAGTAACAACGCAGTTTTCCATTTTTTAAAATGATGCGCTCAAAGCCAATCTTCTTGGCAATCCATCGGATACGTAATCCATCAAACAACTCGTTGATTTGTTTCGGCAATTTGCCAAACCGGTCTTCTATTTTCTTGGCGAATTTCTGCAACGATTCTTCATTCTGAATTTCATCTAATTCAGTATATAAACGCAACCGCTCGTCTGTATTCTGTACGTATTCCAAAGGAATCAGCATCTCTACATCAGTATCAATCGTGCAATCATAAACAAACTGTTTTTGCTCTTCAATCTGCTCTTTGAAGACATCTTTGAAGTCTGTGTATTTTAATTCCTGAATCGCTTCATCCAAAATCTTATGATACATTTCAAAACCAATATCTGCAATGAAACCACTTTGTTCGCCACCTAATAAATTTCCTGCGCCACGAATATCCATATCGCGCAAGGCAATTTGAAAACCAGAACCTAAATCAGAAAATTCTTCCAGTGTTTGCAGGCGTTTTCGAGCTTCATCTGTTAAAGTAGATTTTGGCGGTGCCAGTAAATAACAGAATGCTTTTTTATTGGAACGACCTACACGACCACGTAACTGATGCAAATCACTCAAGCCAAAATGATGCGCATTGTTGATGATAATGGTGTTTGCATTTGGAATATCTAAACCGGATTCCACAATATTTGTGCTCAACAACACATCGAAATCACCATTGATAAATTCCAGCATAATATCTTCGAGCTGATCGCCTTCCAATTGTCCGTGCGCCGATTTTATCGTGACGTCAGGAATCAATCTGCGCAACATCACTTCCATGTCAATTAAATCTTTTACACGATTATGCACGAAATATACCTGACCACCACGATAGACTTCAAACTCAATAATTTCTTTCAAAGCTTTCATATCAAACACCTGCACTTCTGTAGTAATCGGAATTCTATTGGTAGGTGGCGTCATGATGTTCGATAAATCACGCGCACCCATTAACGAAAATTTCAACGTACGCGGAATTGGTGTAGCAGTTAAAGTTAATGTATCCACATTGGCAGAAAGATGACGCAATTTCTCTTTGGCAGAAACACCAAATTTTTGCTCTTCATCTATCACCAGCAATCCTAAATCTTTAAACAATAATTCTTTATTTAAGAGTGCATGTGTGCCGATTAAAATATCAATTTTTCCTTCTTTCGTTTTTTCCAGCGTTTCTTTTTTTTCTTTTGCAGATTTAAAACGATTTAAAAAATCAACCACCACACCTTGCTCTTTTAATCTTGCTGAAAACGTTTTAAAATGTTGCCAGGCTAAAATAGTAGTTGGCACTAAAATGGCTACTTGCTTTCTATCGGTGACCGCTTTGTATGCAGCACGAATGGCAATTTCTGTTTTTCCAAAACCAACATCGCCACAAATTAATCGATCCATCGGATGCGGTTTTTCCATGTCTGCTTTCACGTCAGCCGTCGCTTTTATTTGGTCTGGCGTGTCTTCATACATAAAGCTTGCTTCCAGTTCATCCTGCAGATACGTATCTTTATTAAAAGCATAACCTGGTGCAACCTTTCGTTGTGCGTATAACTTTATCAACTCGGCAGCAATATCTTTTACTTTCTTCTTGGTCTTGTTTTTAAGATTCGTCCATGCATCGCTGCCTAATTTATTTACTTTCGGTTCGTGCCCATCTTTGCCGGTATACTTTGATATTTTATGTAACGAGTTGATGTTGACATACAATAAATCCTGATCTTTATAAATCAGTCGAACCATCTCTTGTGTCTGACCATTTACCGTAATTTTTTCTAAGCCGGAAAATTTGCCGACACCATGATCGATATGTGTAACATAATCTCCAGGATTCAGGTCTTTGAGCTGACGAATGGAAATAGCTTTGGTTCTGTTGAAACCGGCTTTTGTTTTGTATTTATGATAACGATCGAAAATCTGATGATCGGTATAACAAACAATTTGTAAATCTTTATCGATAAAACCTTGTGCTAAATCTATATAACAAGGATTGAATCTGATGTCTGCTTTTTTATCATTGAAAATATGCTGAAAACGCTCGATTTGTCTGCTGTTTTCGGCAAATAAGAAAGATTGAAAATGTGCTTTATGATGTTGTTGTAAATCCTGAATCAGCAAATCAAAATTTCTGCCGAAAGATGGTTGTGGTGTTTGGTTGTAGTTGATAGTTTTGACGCTGTCATGCTGAACTTGTTTCAGCATCTCTTGTTTCAGCATCTCAGATCCTGAATCGAGTTCAGGATGACTGTGTGCTTCAAACAAACTTTTATTTCCTAATTCAACCATTCTGCAATTATCCAACTCTTTAATTAACTCATCAGGTGCAATGAAAAGCTGGTTCAATGTTTTATTTAAAAACGGATGTTCTTTTATTTTTCCTGATTTAATTTTATCAAATTCTTCTAACGCTTTGTCGTATTGCTTTTCAATCAACTCTTTAAAAAAGGCATAATCGCGAAACCAGATGACGGTTTTTTCCGGTAAGAATTCAAATAATGTAGAAATGGTTTCCTGCGTGAAGTGCGCATTGATATTTGGAATAATGGTTAACTCAGAAATTTTGCGTTCCGATAATTGTGTTTCCGGATCGAATGTTCGCAAGCTTTCCACTTCATCGTCAAACAACTCAATTCGATAAGGCAATTCATTGCCAAAAGAAAATACATCAATGATGCCTCCACGAATGGAAAACTCACCTGGTTCGTACACAAAATCCGTTCTGTTGAAACCATATTCAATCAGTAAATCCAGCATAAAATCGACATTGATCTTTTCGCCGGTTTTTAAGAACAAGGTGTTTTCAATAAGTTTTTCTTTTCGTACCAGTAATTCCTGCAACGCATCAGGAAAAGTAACTATTAAATCACCGCCTTTTTTGGCATTCAGTAATGCATTTAAGGTTTGCGCGCGCAACAAAATATGATGGTTGTTTTGCTCTGAAAAACTATACGCTTTTTTGTAAGAAGCCGGCAAATAGAGAATCTCCTTTTTCTCTAAAAGGTTCTGTAAATCGTTCTGAATGTATTGTGCATCTTCCGCGTCATTGGCAATAATGACCTGTGTAAAATCAGATTGTAAAAAGACGGATGCGGCAATAAAATTTACGGAAGAGCCAATAGTACCACGCAGCAATACACGTGCTTGCGAAGGTTGAAGATGTTGTAAGAGTTCCTGTGTTCGTGCATCATCACGAAACAGAAATAAAAGTTGCTGCAAATCCATTTCTCAGTTTGCAGTTTGCAAAAATATAGTTTGCAAATGCTGGTGCAAAGATAAAGGATAGAAAGAAAATAGTTGAATAAAAATAAAACGAAGAATGAAAATTGCCAACTAATATATTGTCAACTGCCAATTAATTTTACAAATTATCGCTCACGGTAAAATTGGCAGGAACGCAGTTCAGGTCAATTTTATTAAGCGAAGAAACAAACTCTTCAATATAAATTTCATCACCGTCTTCTGCATATTCCAGCAACTCATTTATATCTAAAGATTTTTGTTTGATAAAACGAAGGTAAATCGGTGGTTCATCTTTTTTTCCGATGTTGGATTTTAACGTAACATTGAAATAAACCTTAGTGAGATTATCTTTAGAAACAGTCAGAATACCTTTTGATTTTTTTGAAAGAAAGGTTCCGTAATTCAGCGGTTCTGTATTTAAGAAAGCCTGCACGCAAGGCGTACCATTACCTTTTCGGTTGTATTTTTCCAATGCTTTGCTAGACTGCACCGCAAAGGATGACACAGAAAAAACTAATAAAAGCAGACTGATTAATACGCGCATATTATAAAGTTATATAAAGATTTCCAATTTTTAATAAGCTTTGTTAACTATACTAATGTTAAAAACGCTTAAAAAGTTCAATTATTGTAAAAATTCTGTGTTACCAGCAGGAAAAATCCTTCTTTGGTTTTTTCTAAGGCAGCACCACTCACACCAAATACATAGTTTTTGTTCAATATGTTTTTCCGGTGTACCGGTGAATTGTATAAGCTCTCAATTGCCTGTTGTGCCAGCTGGAGATAGGTAATTTCGTCATCTTCCAGAAATTCTTTATGACAGTTTTCTGCATAACTAACAAATTCGATGTTGAGCGCTTTAAAACGGTCTAATGGTTTTTTTAAAGAAGGTTCAAAGGAATTGTAATGGTCAAAAAAATGATGCATACTCATTTCAAAACTGTGAATCGAAGCTACCTGCTTGAGTTGTTCATCCATTTTAAACGGTAAAAGCTTATGTTGGATGCGTATTTTATTGCACACATAAAACAAACAGGCATTCAGCAGGTGCAAATCGAACGAGTCAATTTTTACGGTTTTTTGGATGTCTTTCAGTTGCAAGAAGCTTGTTTCGTTGTGCGCTGCAAATACCGCTGATTTATAGTAGGATGGCTGATTGTATAATGTAAAATTTTTCAGCCATTTGCTGTCTTTTGAAGACACCGAAAGTGAACACATTAATAGATTTATGACAATCAGGTATTTCATTATTTTCTAATACGAATAAACAGAAAAATTATTGCATAAAAAAACCACGAACAAGTCGTGGTTTATATAATTAAAAGGTGTGCTTATTTTTTCTCACAGCATTCCTTTTTCATTTCTTTGTTTGTGCATTGCTTTTTGTCACCGCAGTAAGGTTGGTCACAATCCGCAGGATTGCAGTCACCTTTTTTGCCATAATCTGCAGCTGCATTCACGATGCATTTTTTTTCTACAATTGTATGGCCTAATGAATCCGTATAAGTGGTATCCACCAAGTAAGTACAATTTTTTCCGTCTTCACAATTTTCCATTTTAGCAGCACACGCTTCTTTGCTCATTCCTTCACAACCAGCAGTTACCACAGCACCGTTTCCTGCATTCATATCAAAGCCCTTACCGGCGATGTATGGCGCAATTACTAACGAAACAATTGACATCAACTTGATTAAGATATTCATAGATGGACCGGAAGTATCTTTAAATGGATCACCTACAGTATCACCGGTAACCGCAGCTTTGTGTGGTTCAGATTTTTTATAGAATGTCTCGCCGTTAATCAGCACACCTTTTTCAAACGATTTTTTAGCATTGTCCCAAGCACCACCAGCATTTGACTGGAACATACCCATCAATACACCGGAAACGGTAACACCAGCTAATAAACCACCTAATACTTCAGGACCAAAGATGAAACCTACAACGATTGGTGTAATTAAAGCAATTAAACCAGGTGCAATCATTTCTCGGATAGATGCCTGAGTAGAAATAGCTACACATTTTTCGTATTCAGGTTTGGCTTTGTATTCCATAATTCCCGGAATTTCGCGGAACTGACGACGCACTTCTTCTACCATTGCCATTGCTGCACGACCTACCGCAGAAATTGCCAATGCGGAGAAAATAAATGGAATCATTCCACCCACAAATAAACCAGCTAACACATCTGCTTTATAAATATCAATATGTTGATTGTCCGGCATTGCAATACCAACAAACGCTGCAAATAATGCAAGTGAAGTTAAAGCAGCAGAAGCAATGGCAAATCCTTTTCCAGTTGCTGCTGTTGTGTTACCAACGGCATCTAAAATATCTGTTCTGCCACGCACTTCTTCCGGTAACTGGCTCATCTCTGCAATACCACCTGCATTGTCTGCAATCGGACCAAATGCATCGATAGCTAATTGCATAGCTGTTGTTGCCATCATACCTGCAGCTGCGATAGCCACACCGTACAAACCTGCTGCATAATAAGAACCGAAAATACCACCTGCTAATACTAAAATTGGCAATACCGTACTTTCCATACCAACAGCTAAACCGCCAATGATGTTAGTGGCATGACCAGTTGAAGATTGACGAACGATAGACATTACCGGACGTTTTCCCATGGCTGTATAGTATTCTGTTATGATAGACATTAAAGTTCCTACCACTAAACCTACCATGATTGCACCAAAAACACCTGTTGATGTAAAAGCATGACCACGTAATGATAAGGTTTCCGGTAAAATGTATTTTACTAACGGATAAGAAACGATTGCCGTTAAAACGATAGAAGACCAGTTACCTAAGTTTAAAGCGTTTTGAACGTTTCCATTGTCATCTTTAACAGAAACAAAGAAAGTACCAATCCATGAAAAAACGATACCTAAACCAGCAATGACCATTGGTAATAAAATTGGACCTAAGCCGCCAAAATTATCAACCGAAGTTGTTTCCTGACCTAACACCATGGTTGCTAAAACTGTTGCTACATAAGAACCGAACAAATCGGCACCCATACCGGCAACGTCACCCACGTTATCACCCACGTTATCTGCAATGGTTGCTGGATTACGAACATCGTCTTCAGGAATTCCAGCTTCTACTTTACCAACTAAGTCAGCACCAACGTCAGCAGCTTTTGTATAAATACCACCACCAACACGTGCAAATAATGCAATGGATTCAGCACCTAATGAGAAACCTGTTAGTACTTCAATCGCTCTTTTTAAGTTTTCAGGGCTGGCAGCGCCATCAAACAAGGTATATAATACGATGAATAAACCACCTAAACCGAATACTGCTAAACCTGCAACGCCTAAACCCATTACAGAACCACCTGTAAAAGATACTTTCAACGCTTGTTTTAAGCTTGTACGAGCAGCTTGTGTTGTTCTGACATTTGCCAGAGTGGCTACTTTCATACCAACATAACCCGCAAAAGCCGAGAAAACAGCACCTATAATAAATGCAATGGCAATTACCGGACTGGAATCTGCGTGTGCATTTCCTAAAATTGCCAGTAAGATGGCGGCAATAATACCGAAATAAGTTAAGATTTTCCATTCTGCTTTTAAGAAAGCGATCGCACCATCTGCGATATAACCAGCTAACTCTTGCATGTTTGCGTCACCTGCATCTTGTTTTTTTACCCAAACGAATTTAAACGCTGTGATAATCAATCCAAAAATTCCTAATAAAGGAACTACGTAAAATAATTTATCCATATAATAATTTGATTTTTAAAGCGGTGCGAAAATACAACAAAGTTTACAATTATTAACAATTCAGGAAATTGTTAACATAAAAAACAAAAAAGGCCGGAAGAATAGTGAAATTCCTCTGACCTTTCTAAATGTCTGTTTTTCAGATTTTTATAAGAAAAACTACTTGTTTTCCGGTTTATCGCATTTGGTTTTTGCGCATTTTGCTTTATCCTTGTCCTTGCAGGAAGGATTGCTTTGTCCGCTCATGCAGCAACCTGCCGGTTTTCCGGTTGCAGAAGTAACGGCAGCTCCGGAAGTAACCTCAACCGTATAGCCTGTTTTTTCAGCCAGTGTTTTAACTATCAGGTCTGCTGAAGTAGATTTTTCATCAAAAACTAAAACAGCGTTGTTGTTAGAGGCACTTACAGAAGTTACTTCTGTTACACCTTTGACGCCTGCTGCTACTGTTTTGAATTTTGTTTCACAGCCTCCGCAGTGCATGCCTTTAACACTTAATTTAAGGGTGCTGTTGGCAAATAATTGTGCCGAAAACAGAATACTTAATAGAACGAATGTTGATTTTATTGTTTTCATATTGTAATTTATTTTAAATTGTTATTGATAGTGCATTAATCCGATTACTAAGGACACCAAAAAAAATGCCAAAGATAGAATTACCATGATTTTGTTTTCTTTCTTAAAACCAACAATTCCTAATGGAATAGCAATCAGTGCTAAAGTTATTTTTGGATCCAGCCAGTGCATATTTTTATAGTTTCCGCTTTTTATGTGAAACAAGAGCATCCAAAACCCGAAAACCAAAAACCCAATGGAGAATAAGGTTTCCACTAAAAGTGTTTTTTTCTTAAAGGTTAAAAAAGCATCGCGTTTACCGCTTAGAAAAAGCAAAGATTTGACAGAATAAGATATTAAAAACAACACGGCAAAAACTAAGTGCAGGTGGATGAGGTTAATATTATTACTCCAGAAAGAAATTCCATCTTCGAATTGAAAGAATGATAATATCATAAAATGAATTTGTACAAATATAAGGACTTTCTAACTTTTAACTATAAAAAATAGAAGATATAAAGTATTTGGTCTATTTTAGCACCACAAACCATACTGTGTCAGACAAATAGGGGTAGCCGTTATAACTGTAGGAATGAAATATTTACTATCAAAGTTTTTTTTAAGCGTCGTGCTTATCTCAACAGTTATTACTTTGTCTAAAGCACAAGACCCTAGTTTTGCGCAATTTTATCAATTCAGGACATACTTAAATCCTGCAGCAACCGGCTCAGAAAAAGGACTGAATGTCGCGATGATCTACAAGAATCAATGGAACTATGTACCTGGCGGATTTAACACTTATGGAATGTCTGTAGATGTGCAATCAGCGCGAATATCTTCCGGTGTAGGTGTCACAGCATATCGCAATGTGGAGGCAAAGACACTACAAACCAATTATATTTCAGCTTCGTATGCATACATTGCACGAATTTCAAAAAATGTCAATTTACATATTGGTGTCAATGGAGCGTTTGTCAATAAATCTTTAGACAGAAGCAGATTGATATTTACAGACCAGTTAGATCCGGAAGTTGGCGTGGTTCCAGGTGGTTCCAGTACGAATATTGTTTTACGCAAAGTAAATATGTTTGATTTGGATGCCGGAATATTACTTCGGTTCAGATATGATATACATAAACATCCGGTACATAATTCTCTTGGATTTGCCGTTCACCATTTAACAAGACCAGATGAGTCTTTTCAAAATATTTCCACCAGAATTCCCATGCGTTTCACGGTAACTTATGGTGCGATGTTTCCCGTATCAAGAGGAAAATATAAACGAAATGTAGATTTTTATGTATCTCCTATATTTAAGTTTGATTATCAGGAGAAACTACAGGTTTATAACACAGGTATGTTTGCCACGTTCAAGCCAATATATGCAGGTGTGATGTATCAGCTCAACAAATTCAGCAACAACAGTACCAATGGATTGATATTTGTTGGCGGAATTGACTGGGATCTTGGACAGGATAATTTTATGACGCTGAATGTTGGTTACAGCTATCAGTTGGATTTTACCGGAGTTACCTCTAAAAGCAGAGGACAACATGAAGTAACGATGCGGATGAATTTTAACAACGTAGCAATTTTTCAGCCGAAAAAGAAAAAAGGCAAAAAGATAGATTGCTATGATTTTCCGGGAAAAAATGCCGTTAAATTGTTTTAACTTTAATAAGATATGCAACGAAAATTACAACTTCTGGTATTTATCTTGTTTTTTATCAGCATAAAAAACGCAGAAGCTGTTTGTGATTTCAGCATTGATAAAACCACCGTTTGCGCCGGAGATGTGGTAACGATTCAGCTTGCACAGCCTTACGCAAAATATCATAATATTATTGTTTATAAAGGCGTTTTTCCATTTGGCGCTGTCGCTGTTTCACCGGATGATTACAGTGTATTGTTGCCTTATGATCCAACTAAAGACAATGTTATAAAGATTACCTTCAGGGGGTCAACCAGTGTACAACAGTTCCGGATTTTATTAGCAGAGAGTAATAGCGATTTAGATCAAACGCCAACGATTCCATGTAATGGCGGAAAAGTAATAACGGTCAATCCTTCTCCTGACCCGGAATTAAAAGAAACCAATAACTTTATCTTTTGTAATGCGGTTACAGCGCAGACAGTTAGCGTCACCAATGTTTCCAATACTGTTGCGATTAACAGCAATTATAGATTGGACTGGGGTGATGGCAGCCCTATTGTAAATAGCGCAACCTTTAATAGTCCATTAACACATACTTATGCACCCGGAAGTTATAAGATTACTTATACTGTTACCGGAAGTACTCCGGCTCCTTGCAATACTGCGACTAAAATATATAATGTGCTGATTGGTAAAGCTCCGACTATTTCTATCTCGGCTTCTTCACCAACAGTTTGTATTCCTGCTAATTATGAATTGCCGATTAATCTGGCACAAACAACCGGTGTCAATTCTTCGAGTACACTCTATAAGGTATTTGTTAATGGTGAATTAGATACGATTTACGATAACACGAATTTACCGGTATTATTAAAATATACCTTTACAAAAGGTAGTTGCGGTAATATCTCAAAAGACTGTAATAAGGATAATAAATTTTCAGTTCGATTATTTGCCGTCAATGAATGCGATGTAACAGATATCAGTCAGTGTATTGTGGTGTTAGACAGTATACGACCGGTTATCGGCGGTCCGGATACTGTATGTCTGAACGAGCCGGCAATATATAGAAATACGGACCCTTTTAGCCGTGATGAGCAGTGTAACGAACCCGCAAAAGTTTGGACGGTATCACCGGCAACAGGATTTATTACGGGAACACCTTTGGGTTCACCAACCTTTAATAATTTAAATATCACCTTTAATACTAAAGGAACGTATTTCATTAAGTTAAAAGTAACAGGAGCTTGTAATGAAAAAGATACTTCTTACAAAGTTATAGTAGTAGACAGAATACATGCGCAGGCTGCATTTATAGCTCCACCCTGTATACCGGCCAGTGGTTTCATAGATGTTCCTATTACCAATAATTCATTTGATACATCAGATATTTTGCAATATATCTGGACAGTAAGCCCGTCTGCCGGTACTTCTTTTGCTTCAGGTAATCAAAATTCAAAAAACGTCACTATTCGTTTTACTGTTTCGGGTAGCTATATAATAAGCTTAAGAGCTATAGGCGGTTGCAATGAAGATACATGGGACAGCGTATTGGTGGTGAAAGGAAAACCAGCTATAGATACACTTAGTATTCCACAAGCTTGTTTTGTGCCATTCTCCATCAATCCACGAAATTATTTTAGCTATACCAATGGTGGCGATAATAATGCTACGTTTACCTGGACTTTTACCGGCGGTGTTCCTGCGTCTTCCACTTTGGAAAATCCGGGAAACATTACCTATAACACACCGGGAACTTTTCCAATTTTTTTAAAAATCAGTGCACAGTGCGGAGATTCTTCGCTCACTAATTTTATAAAGCTTAATAATAACATTCGGCCGAATGCAGGAAATGATATAGGAGCCTGTAAGTTTGATGCACCAATAAGACTATCACCCATACCAGCCGGTGGTGTTTGGAGAGGCAGAGGAATTACAGACTCTGTTGCAGGAATCTTTAGTCCAACAACAGTGCCAACCGGAATTTATGATCTTGTATATGTATTGAATGCGAATGGCAGCTGTCCGACTTCAGATACACTGAGAATCAAAGTCTCTGAAATAATAGGGTTAACGGCGGGTCCTGAACAGTCAATCTGTAAAGGCAGCGGTACTTTACAGTTAATCGGCAATCCTCTTTTTCCCGGTGGAAGCTGGATCGGAACAGGTGTTGTAAACACAACGCGTGGAATTTTTGATCCGACAGGTATTGCACCGGGAAATTATCAGGTAGGATATATTTATCAGGATTCTTCAGGTGCCTGTAAAGATACCGCCTATAAAAGAGTGACTGTTTTTGACAGTATACATGTCGCGCTTCCTCCACCGGTTTTATGTGTTAATCAATCATTTAATTTCGGAACCATAACCGGAAATATTATTAATGCTAACTGGAACTTTGGAGACGGCACTCCTGATGCCATTATCATCAATCCATCTCATACCTATTCCAATCCGGGAAATTATATAGTTACTCTTATAGCAGAAACACCTGACAGATGTAAAGACACGGTTAAAATTCCGATTTCTGTAAGAGCCAATCCGCCTTTATCTTTTATTGTTAATCCTGATTCATCGTGCACAGGAAATAATATTCAATTTTCTTTTCCGTCCGGACATGATACAGCAACCAATTATATCTGGAATTTTGGTATTTCTACCGTTCAAAGCAGCACACCAACCAATCAGGTATTTTCATTTCCTAAACCAATATTAAGAGACACCTTTTATTTTGTAACACTACGGGCGGATTATTTTTGCGGACCTTCTTTTTATACAGATACAGTAAAAGTAAAAGCTTCACCGAAGGCTGATTTCGGTATTCAGTCAATTGGTTGCTCGCCATTTACGCCAACACTGGCAAATACTTCTTACGGGTCACCAACAACCTTTCTATGGAATTTTGGAAATGGACAAACATCTGCACAACAAAGTCCCGTTGCTCCGACCTATGTAAATACAATACGCAGAGATTCAGTTTATACGTTGAGTTTAAAAGTTACCAATGTTTGCGGAACAGACAGTGTGAAGAAAACGATCACGGTAAAAGCAAATGATGTTTTTGCAAAATTCTTCACAAATATAAATCAGGGTTGCCAACCCTTAACCGTTGATTTCTTTAATATTTCCTCACCGGGCGCAGAAATTATCTGGGATTTTGGAGATGGTACTTCTGCCTATGCAGACCAGGTATCGCATGAGTATGACAGTGCAGGTATTTTCAGAGTTAAATTACTGGCAATTGGTTCGTGTGGAAGAGACTCTTTCTTTACAACGGTAAATGTATTTGACAAACCAAAACCTGGCTTCGATGTATTGACGCCATGTGTGAATTCGAATGCACAATTTGTAAATACGACAACCGGTGGCATTAGTTACATTTGGGATTTTGGAGACGGTACCACACCTTCTACACGACCAAATCCGACACACGTTTACAGCGCAATTGGAGTATATAATGTAAAACTTATTGTAGCAAACAGCCGACTTTGTGCAGATTCTATCACCAAACAAATAAGGGTATCAGAAAAACCAACGGCAGATTTTAGCGTGTTAAATCCGAAGGATTGTGAGCAGGAACCTACCGTCTTTTTAAATTCATCCTCGAATGCATCGAGTTTTCTTTGGTATTTAGGAAATGGAGAAACGTCTACCATTGGCGGCTTTAGTTATACCTATCTACGCGCCGGTATTTACACCGTTGTATTAACTGCGGTGAACGGCGATTGCAGAGACAGTATCACAAAAGTGGCTGCGGTAGAAATCTATCCAAAACCAATTGCAGATTTCTTATTTGAATTTACCGGAAATGGTTTCAATGCGCCGGTGGAATTTACCAATACAACCGTGAACGGCAATTCGTATTTCTGGAATTTCGGCGATAACGATACATCCGACTTAAAAGATCCGACACATCAGTATAATGGCGAAGGTCCTTACCGTGTAACTTTATTTACAGTAAGTAATAAAGGATGCAGAGATACAGTTTCATATCTGTTGGGTGTGGATTACACCGGACAACTGTATGTGCCGAATGTGTTTTCTCCGGAAGTGGGCGTTGGTGAATCTGCCATCTGGAAGCCAAAAGGACTCGCCTTAAAAGAATACCACGTGGAGGTTTTTTCTACTTACGGACAGTTACTTTGGGAAAGCACCGCCTTAGAAAACGGACAACCAGTGGAAGGTTGGGACGGCAGACTAAAAGGCACCATCTTACCACAGGATGTTTATGTCTGGAAAATACGTGCCATTTTCACCGACGGCAAAGCCTGGGAAGGAATGAAAGACCCTAAGACAGGTAAGAAAGCGATTATGGGTTCTATTGTATTGTTGAGGTAAGGATTTTTATATTATACTGCGCCTAATTACGCACCATAAAAATTTCATCCAATATTTTTTTAGCAAGTCTATTCGATTTATACAAAATAAAAAGCCGTCCTCAGAGAGAACGGCTTTGTTTTTAGTTTCCAGACTTATGTTTATCTAGTATACTATTTTTCCCAAGCTTGTGATGATGCTCGCAAGACGGATGGCATCCCAAATCCGCAATTCTGAGCTGCCTGCATGTAACACGGATTGTTCGTGGCTTTTTACACACATTTCGCAGCCGTTTACGGCACTTACCACTAAACTTACCAACTCAAAAAATTCTTTTCCCAAAACAGGATTCATCATAATGTTCATACGCAAACGTGCAGGTGCATTGTTGTACGCATCTTTCTCTACATAATGTCTGAAACGGTAGAATACATTGTTGGCAGCAAGTAAAGAAGCACAAGCCTGCGCATCAGCAATTTCCGCATCGGTCGCGCCGTTTTCTTTTGCTTTAGCCGCAAATGCATTCGATAGAATTTCTTTATTGTTGTTAGTGGATACCGCCAAAGCCAGCAAATTTGTTTCTTTTGCAGATAAATGTTCTGATGTTAAAACTGCTTTTACGTTCAGCTTTAAATCACGCAAATATTTGGAATCGGCATTACCTAAATTTTGCAAAGTGGCATTGGTATATTCCGGCTGAATACCTAAATCAGCCAATAGTTCTTGTATTGTCTCATGCATGGTAAATATTTTTAGATTTTTAGAATCAAGAACCAAGATATAAGCCTTGATTCCTGGCTCTTAAAATCTTGGTTCAATTTTATGATAAAGTGGCTTCGCCTTTTTGCCAGTTGCAAGGACATAATTCATCTGTTTGTAAAGCATCCAGTACGCGGATTACTTCATTCACGTTTCTGCCTACAGATAAATCGTTTACGTTTACCCAACGGATGATACCTTGTGGATCAACGATGAAAGTTGCACGGTAGCATACTTCTTCGCCATCTGTCAGGATACCTAATTCACGGGAAAGAGATTTAGATGTATCTGCCAACATAGGGAAGCTTAAACCTCTTAAATCATCGTGGTGAACTCTCCATGCGTGGTGTACGAATTCACCATCTGTTGAAGCGCCAATTAATACAGCATCTCTGTCTTTAAAATCACCATTGTGTTTACCGAATTCTGCGATTTCTGTCGGACAAACGAAAGTGAAATCTTTAGGCCAGAAAAAAATCACTAACCATTTGCCATGTTTTGTGTGAATGTCGTTAGTGATAGTTTCAAATTCTTTGCCTTTTTCCAGGCTCACTACTGCTGTTTTCTCAAATGCAGGAAATTTTTGTCCTACTGATAATAATCCCATTTTATTTATTTTTTATTGAGTGAAAAATTAGAATATAAAATTACAAATTACTGTTTTAACCAGGAAGTATACATCCAGATTTCTTTTTCCTGTTGCGTGATAAATTCTGTTAATAATGTCAACGTTCCTTCATCATTCAACTTGTCTGCTGTTTTCAGAATGGCTCTTTCCAGCAAAATAATGGTTTGCAAACTGTTTACAATCAACTCTACGGCTGTTTTGGCATCTGTGATGTTTTTGCCTTCTTTAATTTTTGCATTTTTCAGATAGTCAGAGAAAGTATGCATCGGTGTAAATCCTAAAGTCAGCACACGTTCTGCAATCAAATCTATCTTCAATTGTGCATCGGTGTAAATTTCTTCAAACTTTACGTGCAGTTCAAAAAAATGTTTGCCTTTGATATTCCAGTGTAAACCACGAGTGTTTTGATAGTACAGCTGATAGTTTGCCAGTAATACATTCAATTCAGCTGCCAGCACTTCTGATTGCTTGCTGTCCAGCCCTATTTGTGTTGTTTTTAATTTACTCATACTATTGCCTTAAATCTTCTACAAATATACAACAGTTTTGTTTAATAAGAAAAATCAATTAATTTTATGACTTAATAAGTTAAAACTATATCATGAATATTTCACTCACACAACTGGAATATATACTAGCCATCGATACCTATCGCCATTTTGCAAAAGCAGCAGATGCGTGTTTGGTTACCCAACCAACATTAAGCATGCAATTAAAGAAGCTGGAAGAAGAATTGAAAATTGAAATTTTCGACAGAAGTAAACAACCAATCATACCAACGGATGCCGGAAAGCAGATTATTGAACAGGCGCGTATAGTTTTGCGCGAAGCCAAAAAACTGGAACAACTATCCAAACATTACGACACTACGTTTGAAGGCAGTTTAACTATAGGAATTATTCCGACGCTGGCACCTTATTTATTGCCTTATTTTTTAGGCGATTTTCTGAAGAAGTACAAACAAATAAAACTGGTTATTCAAGAACTGACTACGGATGAAATTATTTTTAAGCTGAATAAAGACGAAATAGATGTTGGAATTCTGGCAACGCCATTACATGAAAGCAACCTGATTGAGGAACCCTTGTTTTATGAAGAAATAAAAGTATTTGCACATTATAATCATCCGCTGACCAAAAAGAAAAACCTGGAGCACGATGATATTCTGCGCGATGATATCTGGATGCTGTCGAAAGGAAACTGTTTCAGAAGTCAGGTGATAAATATTTGCGCCAATCCGATAAAGATGAATGACCAGCTAAAATACGAAAGCGGCTCGATAGAAACGCTGAAAAAAATGGTGGAAATGGAAGGCGGTTTTACTTTGCTTCCGGAATTAGCCGTATTGGAATTGTCTACCAAAAAACTGAATCAGGTGGCTGAGTTTAAAAAGCCGAAACCTCTGCGTGAAGTAAGTCTGGTGTATGCACGAAGTGTGGCTAAAAAGAAATTTATTGATGTGCTGAAGAAGCAAATTATTTCCAGCATTCCGGAAGAGTTATTAAACAAGAAAAGGGGAAGTGTGGTGGAATGGAAATAGTTTTTACTCTACTTCTTCCAGCTCTTTCAAACAGTCTTTCAGCTTTTCTAAATGTTGTCCGTATAGTTTGCGAATATACCATTTCATTACAGGATAGGAAATTAAGGTAAGCAACAAGGCAAACGATAAAATCATTGATAGTGTGGCAGAACTGTACACATCAAAATATAATAAAAAACCAAGTGCTTTCATCTCATATAAAATGACAAAACACAACAGAAATCCGGAGACTGGTGTGAGCAGCAAACTTCCCCAAAAATAGATACTCAGGTATTTTTCCAGCTGTTGTATTAATAATTGTAAGCTGTGTTTTATGTTTTCGTTATAAGAGAAAAATCTTTTTAGTTCACGATATTTTTTAAGATAATAAATCAGATAAGGTATAAAGATGACAACAACAATGATAGCGCATAAAATAAAAACTTCTTTGGTTTGTAAATAAACAGGCACACAGGCTACGAGTAACAGGCAAACACAAAACATAATTATTTCTCGCAATAAATTGGTTCGTAACTTATCGATAATGTTTGTCGATTTATTTTTCAGCAAGGTGCGTATTTTTTCCTGCTCGACGGATTGCCTGCCTATATCGCTTTCGATATTACTCGACCAAATATTTTTTAAGTCATCTAATTCAATCATCGCTCTGTCTTTAATAAGGTTCTCAATTTTTCTTTTATTCGGTTCATTTTCACAGCTACATAATTAGCCGTAATACCAGTAATTTCTGCAATCTCTTCATACGGTTTATCTTCTAAATACAACAGTACGATTGATTTTTCCACATCAGATAAGTACTCTATAGCTTTATATAATTGTTGTAAATCTTCATCGATTGTCAGCTCTTTTTTATCTTCTATCTGAAAGGAAACTTTTTCTAATGCAGTCAGCGTAATTTTTTTCTTTCTCAATCCTGAAATGGCCGTATTTAAAGCGATTCGGTACATCCATGTCGTAATCTTTGATTCACTTCTGAAGGATGGAAACGCTTTCCACAATTGCAATACAATTTCCTGAAATAAGTCGTTATGGTCTTCCTGATTATGGCAATAGATTCTGCACACCTTGTGTAAGATGCCTTGATTTTGATTAATGGTTTGTACAAAAAGTTGCTCCAAAAGAAAATGCGCTACTAGATGAGTCGTAATGAAAGCAAAGATATTACAATAATCTCATTCTGTAATTCTATGATTTTATAATTCCAAAACAACCACCTAAGGAAAACCCTGAATTTTCAGAAGTGAGGTTTCACCTGAAGATAAAACTTTAGAATTGGCTGAATTTTACATCATCAAACAAACACAAACAAACAAAAATTAAAAAACACAAAAATTAAAACATCATGAAAACAATCATCATCACCATCGCAGCCATCATCGCATTAAGCACATCAACTTTTGGCAAAACAAGAAACATGACAGTAAACCAGTACAACCTGCACATAAACAAAATTGACAGCAGCGTGGTGGGCACCTGGGAAAAAAGCTGGAATCTGGAACAAGCGGCTAAAGATGAATTCTGTCAATTTAATGCAAACGGCACTTTTATCTCTTTTAAAATAGTTGATGCTAAATATGTAGTAACCGGCAGAGGCAACTGGTTAGCAGAAAATGGTGTCATCAGCATTTTGCATGGCAACGAAAAATCAACTGCTGTAAAATATGAATCAACAGATAACCAGCTTGTTTTTGGAGACCATGTTTCTTATACAAAACCGACAACGGCATATGCCAACAAATAAACTAGGGAAAACCCTGAATTTTCAGATACCAGGTAAGCCCTGAAGATAAAAAAACCATAAAGACGGAACTTTACACTATCAAATAACTCAAACAATAACAATTAAAAACAACAACAATGAAAACACTAACAACAATCTCAATTCTGGTATTAATGACAATATCTACTGCATTCGGACAAACCAAAAAAATAGACAAAGGTATAGTTGGCACCTGGGCACAACAAGATATGATAGCCAGCAGCGGTTACGGCGACTATGCTTCTTACACTTCAGTTACGTACTATCAGTTTGGCGCAGACGGTTCTGTTTGCGTAACAGACGGCAGCTCTGTAAGCAGCGGTAACGACTGGAGCTACAACAACAATGGCGGAAATAATGCACAATGCGGAAAATGGTATGTGCTGAACGGCTATATCTACTTTGAGCAAAACGGACAGTTGTATGGATATATCAAATACACGTTTCACAACGGCCAACTGGTATTAGGCGAAAAAGGAAATTACAAATTTTTATATCCGGCAAATTAATTAGAAACAACATAATAGATTATAAAATTTAAACAATAAAAAACAATAAGTATGAAAAAAACATTCATCAGAAGTATAGTGACCATGCTGGTTATCTTCTTCGCAGTAACAACAACAAGTTGCAACAAAGACAATGAAATTGCACCGACAGCTCCACCAGTTCCGGTTATTCCGCCAACACCTGTAGCGCCGGCAATCTCTCTGAAACCCATCTTTATTGAAACAAAAGAAAACGGGAACATCATCAGAAAACAATCGTATGCGTATGATTCACAGGGAAAATTAGCGAAATACGAATCGTCAACAGGTGTAGCTTCAACATCAGATTCAGTTTTAGTGAGACAAAACAACGTTTCATTTAAAACACCAGGTTTAAGTACCATTAATCAATCTCTTACGTTTAACGCAGACAAGACATTTGATGCGTTGTTTTCTGCCACTGAACAAATTGACTTTGAAAATAACCAGACAAGACTGAGCAGAATGACAAAATCCAGACCTAACTCAACACCGTTAACTGTAGGCGTTTTTAATTACATAAATGACAATTTGAGTACAATAGGTTCAGAAATTAGAATCGACATCAGCTACCACGATAATTTACCTTACCAAAAAGGCATCAATGAAATTCCGGTTGGATTTAAACCCATTAAGTTCTACAAAATAATGGAAATGGAAAATGCAAGCAATACGGTTTTATATAACAAATTAATCAGACAGGTTATTATAACTTCCGGCGGCGGCAGATTTGAAACTCATGATTATACCTATGATTTTGACAGCAATAACCGGGTAACTCAAATCAGAGATACACAGACAACTGTAACATCAACCACCTCTGTTCAAAGAGTATTTATCAGCAATGTATTGTATGCACAAAATTAATTTCACCCACAATAAATTCATCACCATAAAAAACAGATAAAATGAAAACAACACTAATCAAACAACTCACAGCATTTTGTATCATTCTACTAATGGCTGTTACCACGACCAGTTGTAAAAAGGAAAGCTTGTCAACGAATCGTACTGATTTGGCAGGAAGCTGGAGCCACGTACAACCAGTAGGGTCATTCACTAACATCCTCACACAACTGGATTTAAATGCAAACGGAAGCGGCAAAGAGACCATTACTAACATTACCACATTCAGCTCTACGATTACATCAGAAAAAGATTTAACCTGGAAGACACAAGGCGATGCAGAATTGATTTTACAACCGGAAGGTCAAAGTGAAGAAAAGTACAATTTTACACTTGATGAAGAGAATAATATGCTTACCCTAACTGAATCAACTACAGGTTTTACAACAGAGTTTTTTAAGAACGAATAAACAAAACCAAATTAAATAAATTAAAATTTCAAAAACATTAAATCAAACACTATGCAAACGAAAACACTTTTAAACAAATTGATGGCAAGCATTCTTATCTGTTTTGCTATATCTCACACAGCCTGTAAAAAAGATGACGGAATTGCTGCACCACAAGCAGATATATTATCTGTAAGCGGCGACTCATTAAGCATCGCACCGGTATTAAACCAGTTTAGAAGTCTGTTAGGTGATTCTTTAAACACGGCACCAGGAAAAGTTGGAGGCAGACGTGAAATAAATTGGGATGGCGTGCCGGCAACTTTTCAAGATAATAATAATTTTCCAGCTGATTTTTTTGCACAAACTGATGTAGCATTACCCAATGGAAGAAAACGAGGTGCCGTATTCACAACTCCATTATCAAATGATATGAGAATAAGCTCAAAGTCTTTTGATGATGTTTACACAGGCGTTGCTTCACAATTCAAAGTATTCAGTCACAGGTTGGTATTTGGCGCCATGAATGGAAATATCATAGAGGTTAGCTTCAAAGTTCCCGGACAGGCAACAGATGCAACGGTTAAAGGGTTTGGTGTAATATTTTTAGATGTTGATAAAGAGCAAAAAACATCCTTGGAATTTTTTGATGCTGCCGGAAAAAGTTTAGGCAAATTTTTTGCAAAAGCAAGCGATTCCAAATTTTCATTCCTTGGCGTGAAATTTAAAGACAGTAGTTTGGTAAGCAAAGTGCGTATTACAGCAGGCGAAGAAGGTATTGCAGCAATTACCAGCTACAACGATAAAGTTGGTATGGATGACTTTTTGTATGATGAGCCTGTGGCAAAATAACAGCCGTAAAAACCATAAAATAATTTTTCTTAGTTGTTAGTTGAGCGAGTTCCGAACTGTTTTAGGTTCGGAACTTTTTTATCTGATAAAAGAAACAGTTGGTGGTTTACCCTGAATTTTTTCTTCGGTGGTATGTGATGAAGATAAACAATACGAATAGACTGAACTTTACACTATCAAATAAACAATTAATAATCAATAAATATCACAATCATGAAATCGAACAAAACAATCAGAAGCATGGCAGCCATGATGGCTATCTTTTTCGCAGTCACAGCAACAAGTTGCAAAAAAGAAAATACAATAACTCCGGATAATGCTGCTTCAGGAGTATCATTCAAACCAAAGAGTATCGTTACCACACAAGACGGCATACCAGGTAATGCTCGGGTTCAAACCTACGAGTATAACAGCCAAAACAAACTCACTAAATTTGTTTGTGTTAGTGGCACCACAAAAGATTCTCTTGTTTTAACCGCAGATGGAATCGGATTTATAAGAAAAGTAAATGGTACAGTAAGAACAAAAGAGTTTCTTAGTTTTAATCCGGATAAATCTTTAAAAGAACTTACTTCCTCTTCAGGCAGTGGTTTAATCACATTGCTTCCAAGCTTTCTTGCCTTACCAGGTTCACCCAATACGCTTGCGGGTTTAAGTAACGGTACTGTTAGCCTTGGCTTGTCATATTTAGATAACAACTTAAGAAGAATAGATCTAAATACTGAAAGTGTAAGTTATACCTACTACACCAACCTAAGATATCAAAAAGGAATTAACGAATTGCAGGTGGAATCAACCGCATTGTTATATCATAAACTTGCCGAACAAGAAGATATGATAAACTACACACTTTTCTCCAAGCTGCTGCATACCGTAACAGCCAAAAATGGTAACACTGTAAGAAGAGTAGACACCTACACATATGTTTTGGATGAACATGGAAGAGTAACAACCATCTTTTTAAATATAGATTTTCCTTCCAGTGGTGCTGCCTCTCAGCAGTTTCAGAGCACTATTACTTATTGATATTATTAAAACAAAACCATAATATTGGCCACCTTCGGGTGGCTTTTTCATGTTATGGGCAGCTCAACACTTATAGAGCTGCCTTTTCCAATGGCCGAATCGATGTCCATTTTTCCGCCAAGCAGCTCAATCCGTTTTTGCATGCTCTGCAAACCTATTCCATCTTTGTTTTTTACAGCGGACATGTCAAATCCTTTACCGTCATCTTCTATCGTAATTGAAAATAAATTTCCATTTCTGGAGAGCTGTACCAGCACTTCCTTTGCTTCTGCATACTTCACAATATTATTCAACAATTCCTGTACAATCCGATACACTAATAATTCAAACCGCTGTGGCAATCTTTCTTCTAAATGATAATGCTGAAAATCAATTTCAAAGCCGGCACTTGCCTGCATGGAAGTGCAAAATTGTTCTACAGCATCAATTAAACCCAGTCGTTCCAGCGCAGACGGCATCAGTGCATGTGATATTTTTCGTATGTCCTGTGATGCCGTATTTAATAAATCTAACGCACTGTTGTATTCAGCATTTTCCTGTATTGCTGCATGCGATTTTTTAAAATTGGCAAACTGAAGTTTCAGCATGCTCATCAATCCGCCAATTCCATCGTGTAGTTCTTTTGCCAAACGTGTGCGTTCCTGTTCTTCGCCATCAATAATTGCTTGCGTTAATTCTAACTTCTTTTGTTGCTCAATCGTGATGATTTTATTTTGCAATAATTTCTGGCGTTGCTTCAGGAATAAATAAAGGAAAAGCGAACCTGCCACTACAATAAACATCAATGCAGTGACAACTAAAAATCTGGTTTTAGATTGCTGAATTTCCACTTTTTGTTGTGCTATTTTTGTTTCTTTTTGTGCCGTTTGGTACTTCGTTTCCAATTCGTTTAAGGTATTGTTTCTTTTTTCAAAAAATACACTGTCACTATTTTGCTGATACAATTGCGCATAATAAAATGCACTTTTAAAATCACCTGCAGCTGCAGTAATTTCTTTATACAATACGTAAACACGCTTATTTAACTGAAACGAAGAAACCTCTTTCGCGTATTTTTCTGCCTTTTCTATAGCAACTAATGCTTCTGAATTTTTTTTCAGTGCCAATGCACTTTCTGCCTGATTGCAATATGCAAAACAAGCATCGTATTTAGATGGTGTTTGTAAAATATAGTTTAAAGATTGTTGCGCATTTATTGCAGCGTTCGTCCAGTCGTTTTTTGATTTATAATATTCGTAAAATGCTTTGTAGGCATAACTGATTACAAAATCATCTTTAATGGAATTACCATATTTTAATGCCAATGCAGCGAAGTTTTTTGCGCTATCTAATAAATTATTTTTTGTAAATGCAATCGATACATCGTGTGCAATCATACCTTCACTAAACGTATCATTTTTTAAAACAGCCGTTTGGTAAGCCAGTAAATTGTATTTCAATGAGTTTTTATATTGTTCGGTATTGCTGTAAATAGATGCAATATTGCTGTAACAAATCGTTAAACCATTATAAAATTGTATGCTATCAAAAATGGCTGCAGCTTTTTGGTAATTGGCAATAGCTAAATCAAAATAGCCTTTTACCTGATAAATATTGGCTATCGTATTATGGGTAATTCCAATCTCTTTTTTGTTATTGGTTATTTGAAAATAAGTGATAGCCTGTTTACATAAATCGATATTTTCTGCATCGCCGATTTTATCAGCTTGTATTAACGCTTTCTTACGCAACGATTTACCATATATTTCCGGAGAAGCTGTTTTAAACGACTGTTGCTTTAAAATCAGGTTGTAATAGAAATGTGCGCTGTCTTCATTTATTTTTTCAAAAAATTGCGCGCGCTTAAATAATGAATTGGCATTTGCAGCACCAGCAATGGAAATACTTAACAATAAGCCAACTAAAACACTATATTTTAAACTGCTTTTCAAATTAAATATTGATTTTTCGCCAAACACAACCATAAAAATATTATTTTTATTGACAAACCATTAAAGTATTTTATGATAACCATAGGAATTATTGACGATCACGGAATTGTTTTACAAGGTGTTTCCAACATTTTTGCTGCTAAAAGCGACTATAAAGTACTGTTTGCGATTAATAATTTAAGCGAAGCCCATGCGACACTGGAACAAACACAGCCACAGGTTTTATTTCTCGATATCAATATTAAAGGTGATGATGGCCTGGAAGCATTGAAAGTATTTAAGAAAAAATATGCTGCCATGAAAGTGGTGATGTTGACATCTTTCGAAGAAACAGCCTTGGTGAAAACAGCCTTGCGAAATGGCGCTGATGGTTATTTGTTGAAAGATGCTTCTGAACAGGATTTTTTATCAGCGATAGAAAATATATTGAAAGGAGAACAATACGTTCAAAAAAGTGTGCAGGATTTGATGCTGAAAGAAGCCATGGGTCAGAAAAAAGATACTTCGTATATTCCAAAACTCACGCGTCGTGAAAAAGAAATTTTACAATTAATTGTAGATGAAAAAACCACACAGGAAATTGCAGATACGCTTTTTTTAAGCGTCAGTACAGTGGAAACACACCGCATGAATTTAATCAGCAAATTGGGTGTAAAAAACGTGGCAGGCTTGGTAAAACTGACTTTAGAAAGAGGACTATTGAAAGAGTAATTTTTAAACACATAGCCACATAGAAAATGCGAGTAAAAAAATTGAATATAGCTAAACAATAGAATTCATCTTCGATGAATAACTCTGTTAAACTTGAAAGAATAGTTTTTGTCTTTTTTAAAAGCTATGTGACTCTGTGTTTAATTTTTTATAATTATATTTTACTAAACGTCACTCTAAAGTTCACCAGCTGGTTAGAAGCATTTCTTCCAAAATAACTTACGCGAAATGACGACGAAGTAAAAGAATTAATTTCCCAGATTTCATTTGTGCCTTCACCATCTACCAGCAATCTGGTGCCGTTATTTTGTTCTTCAATAATTCCCTGATCTTTTATTTGTGGATCAGAAGGACTGCATTTTGTGGAACCTTCATCCAGTGTAAATGTATTATTAGAGGCATCAAAACTCCAGATATTATCTCTTTTGCAGGAAGGTGAAATGACTTCAATCGTTGGTATCGTATCTGCAATAGAATCAGCAGAAATTAAAATTTGTGTTTTTTGCCAGCGACTTTTTGCTAACTCTTTTGTCAGCGAAGATGTATCTTCTTTTTTGCAGGCAAAAGCCATCAGCGTCAAAAGGATGAATATAAAAGCTGTTTTAGCTGTTTTTACGTAGCTTATAGTGTTGACTTCGTGAATTGTCGGTTTCATAGTTGTTATTTTTATTGGAGTAAAGTTCTATATTCTTTTACAAATAAAGATAAAGGAAAACAATGAAGATAAAAACTCATGGTAAACCACTATTTTAGTCTTATAGAATTGATGAGTTATCGAATTGTAGAATTATTTTTGTGCAATCTTCACAATCATTTTTAATCAGTTAAATCTGCGCTTTTATTCGCCAACTGACCACAAGCTGCATCAATATCTTTTCCGCGACTCTTGCGCACATTCGCAATTAGTTTATGTTTTGACAAGAAGTCGATAAATTTCTCACGTGTTTCCACGGTGGATTTATGAAAATCTGCCTGATCAATTTTATTGTATTCAATCACATTGATTTTAACATCTTCCAGTTGCTTACAGATGTCAATCAACTTTTTGGCATCATCAATCGTATCGTTCACGCCATCCAGCAAAATATATTCAAACGTCACTTCGCCTTTGCATTTTTGCTGAAAATACTGCAAAGCTTCTACCAGAGCTTCAATATTATTTTGTTCGTTGATAGGCATGATGGTGTTGCGTTTCTCATCATCAGCAGCATGCAGCGACAAGGCTAAATTAAAGCGCACTTGATCATCAGCGAGTTTTTTAATCATTTTTGCTATGCCTGCTGTAGAAACGGTTATGCGTTTCGCCGACATGTTCAATCCTTCTTCAGATGTTATTTTGTTGATAGCTGTAATAACATTGCTGTAATTCAGTAAAGGCTCACCCATACCCATAAAAACAATGTTAGATAAATTTCTGCCAATACTTTCGTTTGCCTGCTGATTAATTAAAACGACCTGATCGTAAATTTCCGCAGCCGTTAGATTCCGTTCCCGTTTTAGAAAACCGGTAGCACAAAATGAACAAGTTAAACTGCAGCCCACCTGCGACGAAACACAGGCCGTTGCTCTGTCTTCTGTTGGAATCAATACACCTTCAATTAAATGTTTATCGTGCAGTTGAAACGCAGATTTTATCGTGCCATCATTGGATTTCAGCACCTTGTAGGCGGAAATGCTTTGAATAACAAAATGTGCTTTCAGTTTTTCGCGCAATTCTTTAGAAAGATTGGTCATGTCATCAAAATCCACTGCCGATTTTTGCCAAAGCCATTCGTAAATCTGTTTGGCACGAAACGGTTTTTCACCTAATTGCTCTAATTGAGTAATCAGTTGTTCTTTTGAAAGTGTTCGTATGTCGGTTCGGTTAGACATTTTCTATTACTAACTTTTGAACGCTCTTGAAATCTTTCATTTTTTCTGCCTGTAATTCTTCAATATCGTAGTCATCTTGCAACCCTAACCAAAATTTTGCAGAGACACCAAAATATATGCTCAAACGTATTGCAGTATCTGCTGTAATGCTTCGTTGCTTTTTTATAATTTGAGAAATTCTTGTTTGTGGAATATGGATGTCTTTTGCTAATTTATATGCACTTATATTTAATGGTATAAGAAACTCTTCTTGTAATATTTCACCTGGATGAATGTTGTTTAATCTTTTCATATCTTTTCTTTTAATGATAATCAGTAATAGTTACTTTTTCAGCGTTGTTATTATTCCATTCAAAAATTATTCTAAACTGTTTATTAATTCTAATACTGTAATAATTTTTCAAATTGCCGCTCAATTTTTCCAGGTTATTTGCTGGTGGAATTCTTAAATCATTTATATTTTGCGCATTATTAATCATTCTTAATTTTCTTCGAGCAATATTTTGAATCTCTAAAGAAAATTTTTTACTTCTGATGCCTTGCCATACTAACTCTGTGTCTTTATCTCCAAAAGATATAATCATACTAACGAAAAATGATACTAACGGCAAAGATAAGTGTTTTTGTTGGTTTTGTAAAGATTTTACTTATTTTTGTTTTGATGTGTAAAATCTCAGCTAATAAAATCTATCCTGTATCATCTTCACCAGTTGAAAATGGTGTAATCATTGTAGATGATAACGGAAAAATAATTGCCATTGATACTCTGGAAAATCACGATAAAACAACCATTGAGTTTTTTGACGGTGTGATAGTGCCTGGTTTTATAAATGCTCATTGTCATTTAGAATTGTCGCACTTAAATGGTGTCGCACAAACCGGCACTGGTTTAATAGATTTTATTTCGCAAGTCATTAAAAACAGAAATCATTCACCAGAAATTATACAGGAAGCCATTGCACGTGAAGAAAAAAATATGATAGACTCAGGAATTGTTGCCGTTGGTGACATTTCTAACACAACAGATTCGTTTGCACAAAAAAGAAAAGAAAATCTGTGTTACTACTCGTTTGTAGAATACTTCGATTTGTTTCAGGAAAATAATACGGACAATATTATTCAACAATACGATGCTGTTTTTAATCAATTAATAGAAACAGCAAAAAATAAAAAATCGAAAGTACCACACGCACCGTATTCTGTTTCAAGAAAGTTATTTACAGCACTTTGTCATGCTGAACGAAGTGAAGCATCTGCTGAGATTTCTCGCTATGCTCGAAATGACAAAACGATATCCATTCACAATCAGGAAACGCCACCGGAAAATGAGCTTTTTCTGAGTAAAACCGGTGATTTTATTTCCTTTTACGATCGAATAGGATGTGTTTCAAGTGATATTCCGAAACTGGAAAAACCGTCTATTTATTATGCACTGGAATATTTGCAGAAAGAAAACAGAAATTTATTTGTCCATAATACGCTTACCACAAAAGAAGATATAGAAAATGCACATCTGCAGCTAAGCAAAGAAAAAGTATTTTGGGCAACCTGTCCGAATGCAAATTTATACATCGAAAATTGTTTGCCGAATTATAAAAATTTTACAGAAACCAATGCACAGGTTTGCATCGGAACCGATAGTTTAACATCTAACTGGCAACTAAATATTTTAGAAGAAATGAAAACGATTTTGAAATATCAATCTTACGTAGACTTTGAAACAGTGTTAACTTGGGCAACGATTAATGGCGCAAAAGCACTAGATTTTGCTGATAGTTTAGGCACAATTGAAATTGGAAAAACACCAGGCTTGGTATTGATAAAAAATATGGAAAACGGAAAGTTGACAAATCAATCAACATCAAAAAAAATAGTTTAACCACAAAGAACACAAAGAGAAAATTACACAAAGTTCACGAAGCAGAAAAATCATAGTTTAGACAAAATGAATTTAGCCATCGACATCGGAAATACACGCACCAAAATCGGCATTTTCAATCAACAGCATTTGTCGACGGTAATGACTTTTGATAATTCTAAAGAAATAAATATTGAAGAAATTATTTCCAATTTTGATTCCGAAAATTCCCAACTCAAAGCCATTATTTCCAGCACTATAGAGATTCCGGAATATATTCTAAACGCATTAAACCATTTGCCGCAACATTTAATTTTAGATGCAAACACAAAACTGCCGTTTCAGAATAAGTATGCTTCCAAAGACACGTTAGGAAAAGACAGGCTTGCTTTGATAGCAGCAGCACAGGCAAATTATCCAAACCAGTATAATTTAGTAATTGGTTGCGGAACCTGCATTACATTTAATTTCATCAACTCAAATAATGAATTTCTGGGTGGCAGCATCCATCCTGGTTTGAAAATGCGTTTACAGGCAATGCATACGTTTACCGGAAAATTGCCGTTAATTCATCTGGAAAACAAGGCAGAATTAATGGGAAATGATACAAAATCCAATATTCTGTCAGGTGTTTTATACGCTGTCGCCAAAGAAATAGACGGAATGATAGATGATTATTTAGTTAAATTTCCTGAAATGAATATAATAATTACCGGCGGCGATGCGGATTTGTTGGTTTATAGGCTTAAAAATGAGATATTTGCAATTCCCAATTTCACATTGATTGGGCTCAATCATATACTGGTATATAATGCGTAATCTTTTTCTACTTTTAACCTTACTTGGTTCAATACAACTTTCTGATGCTCAGGAACATACACCTTATTCGCGTTATGGATTAGGCTACGCCTTTGATAATAACACGGCACAGTCAGCTCAAATGGGTGGTCTGGGTGCCGCATTTCAATCCGGTGAAACAGTGAATTACCTGAATCCTGCTTCTTACGCAGCGTTGAAGTTTACTACGTTTGATGCTGGTTTTTCCGGCAACTTCGGAAATTTAAAGACACAAACACTCAAAGCAAAACAAAACAGTTTCAGTTTAAATTATTTGTCGCTGTTTTTTCCTATCAACAAGTACTGGACTACCGGAGTCAGCTTGCTTCCATATACGGCTAAAGATTATCTTCTTTCGCAAACAACAAGTTTTGATTCTTCTAATATCGTTAAGTTTGAATATGAAGGTTCCGGCACTTTATACAATCTTTCCTGGGGAAACGGTTTTAAATATAAAGGAATAAATGTCGGGTTTAATATTGGTTATTTATTCGGAAAATTAAATAATAATACACTGGCATATCAGATAAATCCGGCAGGTGGATATGATGTGGACGGCTATACAACCTGGACATTCACCAATGCTAAAGTGAGCAGTTTTATCTGGAATGCCGGAGCGCAATACAATTTACCTATCAAAAGCAAACGAGACAGTACAAAGATTTACAACGTAACTTTTGGATTATCAGGTTCTGCACCGATAAAATTTGGCAAAAACACATACAATGACGAAGCTTTATATACTTTTGAATCAGGAAATTTACTGGCCAGAAATACCGATGCCGGCGTTAATGACTTCATTACAGATTACATTGCACCAAGAGTGAGCTCTTCCGATATTTTGGATACATTATCTGAGAAATTCCAGCAAGCAACCAATATTCGAGTGCCGGCAACCTTAAATATTGGCATCATGGCATCTCGCGGTATTAAATGGAAAGCAGGTGTCGATTTCAAATTTCAACCATGGAGCAAGTACAGAGGTTATGAAGACAACTCAGCATCTAATTTAAATAATAGCTGGAGAATTGCTGCCGGCGGTGAGTTTCTTCCAAACGATAAAAATTTCTCAAAATTCTTCACGAGGTTAAAATATCGCGCTGGCTTTAACTACACTCAAACGAATATTAAGATAAATGGCCAGGCTATTAATGAGTTTGGCATAAACTTTGGAATAGGTATACCTATAATCATCACAACAGCTAATGATGAAGGTTTATTACAAAAAGTGTACACATATGCTTTCAATATCGGATTTGAAGCAGGAAGCAGAGGAACTGTCGAAAAGAACCTCGTGCGTGAAACAATTTATCGTCTTAGATTCGGAATTTCATTAAATGACAGATGGTTTGTAAAAAGAAAATATTATTGATAACAACTGACAATTTACAATGAAAAAGAGTTTATTAGTTTTTGGCGCTTTGTTTTTAGTATTCGGAATGGTACAAGCTCAGAATTGCCCACGTTATATCGATGGCGACAGCTTAAAGACAACACCTGCTTATTCTATTTACAGAGAATTTTTTAAAAAAGGTTTATACGAAGATGCCTATCCACAGTGGAAAAATATGTACAACAATGCTCCCGGATTTCGCAAGCAAACATTTATGGATGGTGTGGTAATGTATACTGCAACTATTCAAAAAACAACGGATAATGCCATTCGTCAGCAATACGTTGACACCTTATTTCAGGTTTATAACAAACAAATCCAGTGTCATGGTGAAGACGAATATGTGTTAGGTAAAAAAGCCATCGACTTGCTTAAATACGGCAAGAATGCAGATATACCGGAAGCACGAAAAAGTCTGGAAAAAACATTGGCACTTACCGGTGATAAAGCCTTTCCTTACTACATTCAAACGTATTATAAACTGTTGATTAGCCAATTAGGAAAAGATGGTATCACGGAAGAATTAGCGAAGTCAAAATATGAAGAATTGACAGCTATAGTAGATAAAAATATCTCAAATCCGTCTAACAAACAATTACAGGCTTACAAAGATGTAAAAGTGGTTCTGGATGATTTGTATACTCAGAATTTTGCCGATAAAAGCGATCCTGCAGACTGTGCAAAATTGCTGGAAATCTACCTTAAAAAATACAACGAGAATCCGAATGATTTAGAAACTATTAAAACGGTATATACTAAAACCAAAGGATGTGCAGACAGTACATTGAATGTGGAGTTGCTGAGAAAATTAAATGCAATGGCACCCAATTATACCTATGCAACCAGACTGGCAAATATTTTTGTGAAGAACAAACAATTTGATTCTGCCATCGTACTGTACAAAAATGCACTGGCAACGGAAACGGATAGCACGAAGAAATCTGACCTTAATTATTACATGGCTTTCATGAATTATGCAAAAGAAGATTATCCTGCATCCAGAGACCTAGCTAAAGTAGCGATTACATATAATGCTAAAAATGTAAGAGCATATAACTTAATTGCCACCTTGTATTTATCCAGCGGTCCATTGTGCGGTCCCGGAACAGGATTCCAGTCACAAATCGTGTTATGGCCGGCATTCGATTACTTTAACAAAGTGATTGAAATTGGAGGTGACGATGATGTTGTGGCAGAAGCTAAGAAATACATTGAAGAATACACGAAATACCTGCCTACAAAAGCAGAGATTACAGCAAAAAAATTAAGCGTAGGCGGACCGTATACGGTAAAATGCTGGATCAACGAGGAAACTACAGTTAAAATAAAATAAGTCGAATAATCAAATTCGTACATAAAATCCGTTCTGCACATGCAGGACGGATTTTTTATTTAGGAAAATCATAAACCGTATTTCGAAACTTCGAAACTTAATTCATAAATTTATAGCGTGTTCGATTATAATTACATAAAAGCACTGCATATCATTTTTGTAGTGAACTGGTTTGCCGGATTATTTTATATGCCAAGGTTGTTTATTTATGCCACGGAAGCAAATGAAAAACCAGAACCGGATAAGTCTATTTTAGTAACGCAACTGCAGCTGATGCAACGAAAGCTATGGTATATCATAACATGGCCATCCGCAGTAATTACGTTGTGTTTGGCGGTTTGGTTGCTGGTTCGCCAACCTGTTTTTTTACAACTTGGCTGGATGCATATAAAACTGGCTTTTGTATTTGGACTTTATTTATACCATTTCTCTCTGCATTCGATTTTTAGCAAGCAGCAAAAAGGCATCTTTAAACAAAGCTCCACTCAGTTGAGAATCTGGAATGAAGTTGCCACTATCTTTTTATTTGCTATCGTATTTTTAGTGGTGGTAAGGACCAACCTAAGTTTTTTAACAGGATTTATCGGACTGACAGTATTAGTGATTTTACTGATGTTGGGAATCAAGTTATATAAATTATTGAGAAAAGAATGAAAAACAAAATCACAGCTAAATTTTTCATCACCCTTTTTGTAGGTGTTATTTTGCTTTTTATTAGCAGCAGCTTAGGTAATAAAATTATCAATGAACCGTTGTGGCTGATACTGCTTGTTTTCTTCTTATCGGCGATTATTACATATAGATTGGTGAAAAATTTCTTTACCATCGATAACGAAGAGAAAAAAGAAACTGCCGTCAATTCCTTTTTTCTGGGAATTATCTGGCTAAGTATTGTAGCGGCAGTCACCTTTATATTTTTAGCACCCATCCGGTTCAGTATGGTTATGGCTGCAAGCTCCCATCCGAAAAAAATTGTAGCATGTGATATAAAAGCATTTCATATAAAAGCAAAAAACAAGAAAAAGAGATTGTGGTATGAATTTAACGGACATGCCAACAAGAAAAAAATAACGATGAGTGATTACAGGAAATTAGCAGAAGGCAGAAATTCAAAACAATACAAAATTTATCTTACTGTAAAAGAAAGTTGGTTCAACACACATGTAATCAAACACTATGAAATAAAAGAATGATGGTTTAAATAGTAAAAGGATTAGCTTAATGCCACATCCAAACTCATCATTACTACAAACCCTACCATAAATCCCAGCGTTGCAAGATCTGTGTATTTATCTCGCTGGGTTTCCGGAATCACTTCTTCCACCACTACATACATCATCGCACCTGCGGCAAAAGCCAGTGAGTAAGGTAAAATAGGTGTAAACGTATAAACAGCCCAGGCACCCAAAACGGCAGCAAAAGGTTCCACCAAGGCAGAAAGTTGTCCGTAATTAAAACTCTTCCATCGGCTAAGACCCTGACGTCGCATTGGCATGGCAACGGCAATACCTTCCGGAAAATTCTGTATTCCAATTCCTAACGCCAATGCAATTGCACCTGCAGTTGTCACGCCATCTATTCCGGCAGCAACACCACCAAACATAACACCGATAGCCAGACCTTCCGGAATATTGTGAAGTGTTATTGCCAATGTCAATAAAGTAGTGCGATGCCAGTCTGTTTTTACGCCTTCTGTCTCTGTATCCTTGAAGTTAATATGTAGATGCGGCATCACTTTGTCGATACCATAAATAAATAAACCACCTAATGCAAAACCTATAATAACCGGAAATAAAAAAGAGAATTTATCGGCAAGTCCCAGTACGACTTCGTTTTCAGATATACCAGACAAATCCGCATATTCTTTTAATTTTTTACCTTCTCCAATCTCAATGGCCGGAATAATCAATGACCAGATACTTGCAGCCACCATTACACCACCCGTAAATCCGAGCATGCCGTCAAATATGGCACGATTCATCTTTTTAAAAATAAAAACAAACGATGCTCCAAATGCGGTAACGCCCCAGGTAAATAAGGTAGCTAAAAATGCAGCCCAGATTGGACCAATATTTTCAAAATAATGTATAATGGATTGCATATTATATTACTTTAGTGCACAGTAAAAAAGTACAATGTTAAAAATAATTTTTTCATTTTTGAAATTTTATTTTTAGTTTAGCTTAAATTTTATAGCATGGCAACACTCAGCGCAGTAGAAGAAAATTATTTAAAATACATTTTTCAATTGAGTGAAGTCAGTGAAAAAGGAATCGTCAAAACGAATGATTTAGCTTATAAAATGGAACATTCTGCTGCCTCTGTAACCGATATGCTTAAAAAGCTGTCCGATAAAAAACTAGTTGCCTACAAAAGGTACTATGGTGTTTCACTAACGAAATCGGGTCTGCAAATAGCCGTTCAGGTACTTAGAAAACACCGCCTTTGGGAAACTTTTTTAGTAAAAAACTTGAAATTTACCTGGGATCAGGTGCATGAAATTGCAGAACAGTTGGAGCACATTCAGTCTGACGAACTGATAGATAAAATGGACGATTATCTCGGACATCCGAAATTTGACCCGCACGGTGACCCAATACCGGATAAAATGGGAAATATTTATGTACCAAATGTCATTTGCCTCGCGGACGCAAAACTTAAAAAACAATATATTTTATCGAATGTGAATGACGATTCTGCTGCATTTTTGAAATACCTGAACAAAATTCAATTGCAATTAAATGATAAAATAAAGATTGCAGACAAAGAAGAATTTGATGAAACTATACAACTTGTAGTGAACGATAAGAAACAATTAACCATCAGTAAAGATGCTGCACAAAATATGTTTGTAAAGGTTGTGTAGACCATTAGAACCAAGACAATAAGATACAAGACTTTTACTATTTGTCTGGTAATCTTGATTCTAACCATCCAGAAATCTAAGAATGAGTGTAAATATTTACAATACAGAAAATTTGCCGGTGCCGGTAAAAATTATAGTGGAAGCCAGGAATTCCTCGCGCGTAGCCTTGGGTAAGAATGAAATTATTGTGCGCTTACCCAAACATATTTCTGTGGCGGATAAAGAAAAAACATTAAAGCAGTTTTTAGTGTGGGCAGGAAAACAAATAGAGGAAAAAAAATACTATCAGGAACATCAGCATACAGTAGCGTATTATCAGAATCGTGTATTGAAAATTTATGAAAAGCAATTTAAAGTTGAAATAGAACACATTACCACCGGAAAAAACAGGCTCAGCTACCGAGGTGATACTACGCTGAAAATTTATTTACTGGAAACACAATCGCACAAAAAACAAATCCAGGAAATTCAGCGTTTTCTATTGCGCTTCACGGAAAAATATTTTTTACCGGAATTACAAAAACGCACGTTGCACTGGAATGATGTATATTTCAAAGAAAGAATAGAAAAAGTAGATGTAAAGCATACCATTTCTCGCTGGGGCAGCTGCTCATCCAGTCGGAAAATATCTTTTGCAACCAAACTGCTGTTGCTTCCTTCCAATATTATAGATTATGTCATTGTACACGAGCTGGCACATTTAAAAGAAATGAATCATTCGCCTAAATTTTGGAAACACGTAGAAAATGTGATGCCGGATTACAAAATAAAACGCAAATGGCTGCAACAAAACGGCAGTAAAATCCATTTTTAATTTTCATAACTTTGTAACATGTCATTCCAAGCTATTTTAAAAAACGCGCGTCTGTGGACTTTCATCTGTGGGCTCTTTTTATTTTCTTCTTGCCGTTACAGCAAAACGCCTGAAGTATTTGAAGACAAGAATATATCGATAGAGTATCCGTCTTATCTTTTTAAAGCGGAAGATGTATATCCGGAAAAAAACACACTACTTCAATTAAAAAACGATTACCGAGATGTGTATTTTATATTGGTAGATCATGGTATGAAACCTGGCGTACAAGGGTTTGAATTAATGTGTGATTCCGTTATAAATCAATTGAAAAGAAACCTGAAGGAACCCAATGTGGAGGCAAAAGACAGCTTGTTTACAACAGCCAACAATCTAAAAGTAAAAGAATTTCAGATTTCCGGCATTCTTTCCTCAGAAAAACAAGATCATCGTTTTCAGTTTGTTGTGGATGTGTTTGAAGCGCCTGACGGACATATTTACCAGACGGCAGGCTGGCTCCTGCGCCACAAAAGAGATCTTTGGCTTAAAGATTTGCAAAAATCAGCTTATTCGTTGAAGGTGAAATAGGTCGATTTTCAGATTTTATAACCATAAATACCTGAACTATTAACGTTTCTAAACGTTAATATCCGTAACTTTACATACACATTTTGGACCATCTCGAAAAAATACCAACCACCGATCCAACGGCAGCAGAACGCAAACAGGATCACATTCAACTTGCTTTTCAGTCGCAGGTGGAAAACGCATTTTTGGATAGACGGTTTTCCTATGAACCCATTTTATCTGCTCATCCTGCAGCATCTTTGGCGTCTTTTGCCTTTTTAGGAAAACAAATACAAACGCCAATCTGGGTGTCCAGCATGACAGGTGGAACGGAAAAAGCGTATCAGATAAATGCGAATCTGGCGCGTGCCTGCAAAACATTCGGTATGGGTATGGGACTGGGTTCTTGTCGCGCCTTACTGGAAAGCGATGAGCGATTGCCAGATTTTGATTTCAGAAAAATTATCGGAGACGAGTTGCCCTTCTATGCCAATATCGGTATAGCACAATTAGAAACGCTGCTAAAAGACAACGAAGCCTACAAGATAGATCAACTCGTCGAAAAATTACAGGCAGACGGTATCATCATTCACGTAAATCCATTACAGGAATGGCTGCAACCGGAAGGTGATAAAATAACCGAAACGCCGATAAAAACCATTCAGCAGTTTTTAGATAAAACCAAACAGAAAGTAATTGTAAAAGAAGTTGGACAAGGTTTTGGAAAAGAAAGTTTGCGGGCTTTGGTACAGTTACCTATTGAAGCAATAGAATTTGCAGCACATGGCGGCACTAATTTTTCGAAACTGGAATTGCTGCGCGGTGACAAGGAAAAACTGGAAATCTATAAATCCATTGCACAAGTTGGACACAGTGCTGAAGAGATGGTGTTTTTCGTCAATGGACTGAAACAGGAATTAGGTAATCAGTTCTTGTGCAGGCAATTTATCATTTCTGGCGGAATTAAAAATTTTCTGGACGGGCATTATTTGATGGAAAAACTACAGGCACCATCCGTATACGGACAAGCTTCCGCCTTGTTGCAATACGCAGAAAAATCCCATGAAGAGTTAGAACAGTTTTTACACTTTCAGATAGAAGGTTTAAAACTGTCAAAAGCGTTCTTCAAAGTGAGATAATAAATCTATTCATTACATGGGCAAAAAAATACTCATCATTAACGGTCATCCCTACAAGGAGAGTTTAAATTTTGCCTTAGCGGAAGCCTACAAAAAGGGAGCTGCTGAATCCGGAGCGGAGATTAAAGAGATTAATATTGCAGATTTACAGTTCAATCCGAATCTGCAGTATGGATACAGAAAACGCACGGAACTGGAACCGGATTTATTAGAGTCTTGGGAAAAAATAAAATGGGCAGAACATTTAGTTTTTGTTTTTCCAATTTGGTGGGGTGGCATGCCTGCTATGTTAAAAGGGTTTTTCGACCGGCTTTTTTTACCCGGCTTTGCGTTTCAATATCGTGAAAATTCCGTGTGGTGGGATAAGTTGCTGACGGGAAAATCTGCACACATCATTGCCACCATGGATACGCCTTACTGGTATTTCAGATTGGTGTACGGCAACCCCGGAATACAACAATTCAAAAGAACTATTTTGCAGTTTTCGGGAATAAATCCGGTAAAAGTTACGGTGTTTTCTCCCATAAAAAATGTGGCGGCTGATAAAATAAAAAAACATATAGATAAGACGTTTCAAATTGGGAAACAATTAAAATAAACAGATGAAAAATATAGCAGGATATTCCAAACTCAGTAAAGAAGAAAAAATAGAATGGCTGGTAGCCAACTATCTGAACAATGATCAGGAAGCTAAAGCGGAACTGATTTCCTACTGGCACCGCGATATGAACACACAAAAAGTGCTGGATGAATTTTCTGAAAATACCATCACCAATTATTTCTTTCCGTATTCCATTGCGCCTAACTTTTTAATCAACGGTGACTATTATTGTTTACCGATGGCGATTGAGGAA
>JBIKPT010000216.1:0-4203 GCA_044357355.1 Chitinophagales bacterium | reverse complement strand
AACCAAAGTCTGCGAATTTTGAATACAATATCAAATGATTTTCTTCGTCTTTTTCCATGCTGTCCAAGCCGGCATCTATCAACTCAAATTCCAATTCTTCAGCATCTACATTTGCAGCAGAAATTTTAAAAACACCTTTACGTTCAAAAATAAAATCGTGCATGCCTTGCGTACCCATTGAGCCACCGCCTTTGTTTAAGGTAGCACGTAAATTGGCAACCGTACGCGTTGGATTATCGGTTGCAGATTCAATTACAATGGCGGTTCCGTGCGGACCCATTGCTTCATATACTACAATTGCAAAACCTTTATCATCTTTTGATGAAGCACGTTTAATGGCAGCCTCAATTCTATCTTTCGGCATTTGCGCATTTTTTGCATTTTGCATGGCTCTTCGTAAATTAGGATTGGTATCCGGACTTGGACCACCATCTTTAACTGCCATTGCTATTTCTCTTCCTGCTCTGGTAAAGGCTTTGGCCATTTTGTCCCAGCGTGCAAATTTTGATGCTTTACGATATTCAAACGCGCGTCCCATAGTTGTTAATTAGTGAATTAGTGAATTGTAGATTTATTGTTCCGACTATTCGGAAAGCAAAGATAAAAAGAAAGAAGATTGAAAGAAAATTTTCTGTGGAAATATATTTATTATACGTCTAAAAAACGACTTCTGATGTCAGGTGTTGGTATCATACAGCTATCTTTTTTACCAAACCAGCGATACCTGTTTTTAGCAATTATATCATATCCAAAATCAGTAAGAAATAGAGGTAAAATAGAAAACACATTCAAAATCCGCCAGAATCCTCCGAAATAATGTCCAATTCTGAAGGCAGCAGCTGACTTAAAATAAGCTTTATTATCTTCAATAAATACGACACCTTCTAAGTTTTTAGGCATATCGTAGGCTGTTAGTAATTGTTGCGCTAATGCCGATTGTAAGCTGGCAAATTTCAATGAGCCTGTTTTGTCGTGTTTGATGATAAACTGTACACTGGTTGCACAAAAGTTACAAACTCCATCAAATAGAACAATTTTATTAAGGTTTGGAGTATCGGAATTATTCACTTTTTACAAATTTTGCAACACCAGTCTGGTTGGTTTTAAGATTCGTTATTTTAATAACAAAGGTGGCTGCAGGAAGTTCATTTACTGAAATAAATCCTGACTGTGTCAGTTGAAATTGCTTCACTAAACTTCCGTTGAGCGCAAATAGTTCAACTAAACTATTTTCTGTAATTCCTTCAATAAATAATTGATCTCTTGCCGGATTCGGATAGATTTTCACATCATATCTGGTTGATTTTGTTTCTTTAACCGGTGTTAAATAAGGTGGCAATCCTTTTCCAACAACAGGATTTATAATCATTGTTCCCGGAAAAGTAGACCGTGACCATTTTTCTGAATTGGCGTCCACAAAATAATTAAAGAAAGATTGGTTGTTATTTCTGTCATAACCAACCGTCAATGAATTCGGATTATCCACTATCAGTCCGATGGCAAAGGTATCAGTTAAAATCAACGGAAACGCAGCACCATTCAATACAAATTCCGGCTTTAAAGGTGCGTAGTAATAACCATTTAAGGTATCCACACCAAATTCTGAAATTAAATCCTGAAGTTTAAGATTTGGCTGACGATACATTAAATCATTAGGATTATAAACGGATCGTAATCCGAAATTTTTCCATACACAAACACTGAATCTTGCCAAGGCATTATCTGCTCTTACCGGAAAAAGCTGCATTTTGATTGCCTGTAAAGTATCAGGCTTGCGCATCCAGTATTTTACTGCCATTCTGTAGCCCGACTCATCTCCTAACCAATATCCACGTTCCGGTGTTCCGTCGTCATAAGCATAAAAATTACTGAATACCTGACTATGTGAAACCGCATTATTTGCCAGCACTTTTGCGGGTTCTCCTGCTTCTGCTGACACATCGAAACGGTAATCAACTTTTATGGCAATAGTATCACCTGTTAAATCTGCAGGTACAGCAAATTTAGGATACTTAATTTCGTTTCTGGTCAGCGGACCAAAGTCTCTGGATGGACCGCTGAATGAAGCAATCGTTGTTGCCGTATTGACTACTTCTGCTTCATAAAAATCTACAATATCGGTAGTTGCATTGATAAAGCTGTTGCGCACAAAAAGGCTGATAGTATCTTTCAAATCCGTAGAATCAAACTGATGATACGGCATCACGTAATAATTTTTCAACAAGCTTGGCGGCAAAAACTCATACGCCATTTCTTTAATATTTTTTTCCGCAACAGTATCTCGGTCTTTATCTACTTTTACATAATCCACATGCCAGATATCATTAGCACCGGTTACATTTCCGAAAGTCAGAAACCTGAACTGAAATGCCGGGTTTAAGTAAACAGAATCCACCTTCAGAAATACCTGTCTCATTCGAAACACTGTATCGGCACTCGTTTGCCAGACGGTATTCCAGTTTCCTGTAGTATCTAAAAACTGAACGGTCAGTAAATCATTTGGTGCAACCGGTCTTTCGCCGAAATCGCTTTGCAGGTAATAAAAACTCAGAAATACGTTGCTGGCTGAAGTTAAATCGTCCAAGTCAATCGGATTGGATGTTAGTTTATCCGCTTCCGGCGATACATTTGGGTTGGCATTTACGTTATAAGGTTTCCCGTTTGCATCGGTACCATCAAACGAAGCAACACCAACAGTAACTGCTTCTTTTGGATACGTTGTATTAATAAACACAAAATTATCCTGCCATAAAACCGGATTTGGAAAGATTTCATTTTGATAAAAATCATCGAAAAACGGCAATAACAATGCTGTAATTCTTTTTGATGCCTTTTTTTTCTGAAAATCTGCATTAGAAATCAGATTCTTTTTAGGATGTTGTTGCAAATAAGTTAGTGACTCTTTTTGAGCAAATGCAGAAAAAAACAAAGCAGAAAAAAAGAGGTATGTATAAAATTTTGCCATTTAACGTTTGAATAGATTATGGTAATTGAGTTCCTGTATTTTGCTGCCGAATAAACAGATTAACACTATTTCCGGGACCCAATTTTCCGGGTTGTCCAAATTTTGGTTCCTGATCATACACATAAGCCGCTAAGGTATCATCAATTTTCCCATCTGCCAGTAACATTCCAACATTTAAATGAACTGCTTCCAATACTGCTCTTGCTTCAATTACAGTCATATCCGTTACAGGCGGCACCTCTGCTATCTGATTTCCGAAACCATCACCTAATACTAAATCAATTTTTGTTCCTTTAGGCACTATAGTTCCCGGTTTTACAATTTTACCATTCACCTGTATATTTAACACAGCATCTTTTGCCATATCGGGAATATAAATAAGGTTACCAAGTTTAAGGCCCCAGCTGGTCAAAATCAATTCAGCCTGTCTTCGTGAATTATCTATAATTCCAGGAATTTTAACACTGGGTGGTGCAGATGCATTTAAGGTTAAATAAATTTTTCTGTTTTCTTTTACTTTAGAACCTTTGCGTGGCTGCTGGTCTAAGACAGACAATGGCGGTTTTAATTCGTCATAAGTTGAATCTGAAATAATATAGTCGAGATCGAAGTTATTTAATTCCTTTTTTGCTTCGTACAATGATTTGCCTTTAATATCCGGAACGACAACAAAATCACCGTGATTTGTATACCAGCCCAATCCTAAAAATGTAAAAATCAGCAGTGCAATTGTTGCAACCAGAATGTAAAGTATGGTTAAAGGCGTTTTTCCCATTCAATTAAGCTTTTATCTTCAAACGTCAAATATATCCAATTATGTTGTAACCAACATTTTTTTTGAATAAAATTAGCACTTTTATTGTTCAGATATTGTTAGTAACTCTATATTTACAGCATTAAAGAAAATTAAATGTCTGTAAAAAAAATAGGGTTGGTTTTTGGCGGCAAATCGCCGGAACATGAAGTGTCGATCATTTCTGCAAGAAATATCTATAATGCCATTGATACCTCTAAATTTGACGTAATACTTATCGGCATCTCTCAGGATGGCAAGTGGTATTTAGAAAATGCCGATAATTTACAAGACAACGTTTGTGTGATCGGCAAAAATACACCACAACTTGCGGTTGTTTTTGGTGCCGAACATCATAAGCTGATTCGTTTGGATAATCATCAGTATTTAGATGAACTCGAAGCTATTTTCCCAATTACACACGGACCTAATGGCGAAGACGGAA
>JBIKPT010000215.1:0-4223 GCA_044357355.1 Chitinophagales bacterium | reverse complement strand
TACACCTGAAAATGGCGAAAAAAACAAACAAGAATTAGCTAACTGGATAGCTGCTAATAAGGCATCTATTGAACAGAAACTAACAGAATCTGGCGCCATCCTTTTTCGTGGTTTTGACATACAGACACCACAGGATTTTGAAGATATTGCCAAAGCCATTGATAATGATTTGAAAGATGATTATATGGGCACTTCGCCACGTGATAAGAAATCCGGGTTTGTATTTTCTGCCAGCGAGTTGCCCGGCCATTATCCGATTATGCAACATTGCGAGATGAGTTTCTTGCCAACGGCACCAAGACGATTGTTTTTTTATTGTCATATAGAACCACAATATGGTGGTGAAACACCCATCTGTGATTTCAGAAAAGTATATCAGGATTTAGATCCGAAAATCAGAGAAGAATTTGAGCGCAAAGGCGTAAAACATATTCGTAATTATGCATCACCGGATGAAAAAGGAACCAAAGGGTTTCAGCTCAAAAGCTGGCTGGATATGTTTCATACCAAAGATAAGGCAGCGATAGAAAAGAAATGTGCAGAGAATGATATTCAGTGTGAATGGAAGGAACACGACGGACTACGCCTGATCAATAAAAGTTCGCCGGTTAAGAAACATCCGATATCCGGTGAAATGGCGTGGTTTAATCATACACAGGTTTATCACATAAGTGCAGCAGCAGATGAATATCATCGCATTCATAAACGACAAAAACGCTGGGAAACATTTAAAACAAGCATGATGCTGGAAGTGATGACCTGGTTTAATAAATTAATAAAAGAACCCAATGATCTGAGCATGCAGGTTACTTTTGGTGATGATTCTCTGATTCCTGATGAATATGTTAAACACATACAAGATGTTATTTGGAAAAACACGGTCATCCAACCCTGGAAAAAAGGAGATATTATTTGTATTGATAATTTTTCCACTTCGCATGGCAGATTACCATACTATGGTCCAAGAGAAATCATGGTATGCTGGACTTCCTAACACCTAATTATTTCATATGCCATCATTAGATCAGGTTCAGATAAACACAGGCGAAGGCGGCCTGATAGTGCTAAAGATATGTCTGGCATTTATCTTGTTTTCGTTGGCTATTGATATAAAGAAAGAAGATTTTAAAACGCTATACACCAATCCAAAATCGGTGATTGTCGGAAGTATCTCGCAAATCATTGTATTGCCTTTATTTACTTATCTGCTGATTCTGGTTGCAAAACCACCTGCATCTATTGCGATGGGTATGATGATGGTGGCAGCCTGTCCTTGTGGAAATATGTCTACGTATGTTTCCTATTTAGCAAAAGGATTTATACCACTATCTATTACTATAACTGCAATTTCAACGTTGAGTGCAAGTTTTACCACGCCATTTAATTTTTATTTATACGCATCTAATTACGAACCAACGAAATTGATGTTGCAGGAAATTCACATATCCTTTAGTTATCTGCTAAGTTCTATATTGTTATTATTAGTCTTACCGTTGGTGACAGGTATATTGCTCAAAAAATATTATCCTGAATTCATAGATAAAATTAATAAACCGGTAAAAACACTGGCATTGATTTTTTTTATTGTTTTTCTTGTAGCTGCATTTGTTGCAAACAAGCAAGTGTTTATTGATTATTTACCTCAAATTTTCGGAATAGTGTTTATACAAAACGCATTAGCCTTTTTGATTGGATATTTCTTTGCCAGAATGTTTAAGCTACCTGAGACACATTGTCGCAGCATTTCTATTGAAACAGGCATTCATAATTCAGGATTAGGTTTAATTTTGGTAATGACCTTTTTTAAGGGCAATGGCGGCATGGCTTTAATTGCAGCCTGGTGGGGCATCTGGCATATTATTGCAGGTGTATCTCTGGCATATTACTGGAAGAAAACTACAAAGCAGGAGCCAATATTACATTAGATGGTTTTGTTTTAGTGGGTCTTTTGGACTCTTTTGTAACCTCCTCCCTCTTTTCTTTATCCGCTAAAATGAACAAGGCGATGTAATAAAATGGCATCATTGGGATTTTGTATCGTACTAATGCACCAAAATTATAACTGGTAAAGCCGACACAGAATGCAAATATTAATGAAAAGACGAGGCAAAATTGTACTTCAGGATTAGAAATAATAAGTTTTGTAAAACGGACAAAACCTGCCTTGTATAATAACCTGATTGTAAAAAATAAAGAAATTAATCCTTCAAGCGCAGCGGGAATTAAAATTGGCTTTCTTGCTTCCCATAAGTAAGGCCTGAATAAGGCCACATTGATTGCTTTGGGTAAGACCTTTAACAATCCCATAGGTGTATATTCTATGTTTCCCAATGAATAACCGGATCCTCCTTGCATTTGAGAAGAATAATAGAGCCAGTTTTGAGTATCTTTTGCAGTTCTTAAAAGTTCATTCATTGCGTATCTGTTGTTTCCATACTTGTTTAAATAAACCAATATTGTAAATGAAAAGAAAAACCCGAAAATAACAAGTATTGGTGTAAGTGATAGCTGAAAGAAGGGATGGTTAATTCTAGAACGAGCCCGTAAAAATATCCAAAAGATTAGAGTCGGTAAAAAAGACAACACAATATATGTTTTAATTATAGATATAATAAAAATGCATGTAATTATTATTATACTTCTGCCCAATATTCTTGTTCTTTTAAAAAAGAGCACGTATAAGTGGTATGTTAATAATCCGAGTGCCCCAAGGCAAAGTGAATCTTTCATCAATCCAGATCCCCAAAAACAAATAGACGGTAAAAACAAACAGGATAATGCAATTTCTTTGTGCAGGTGAGGATAGAGGCTGTAAAATAATCTGAATAATTTCCAGCAACCATAAAAACAGAATATGGAGAAAATAAAGGTGATGGAAAGATAGGAGTTGAAAAAAACATAGCTTAGTATCGTAGTAATCCGAATCATTAACCTTGAACTTTCATTCTCAAAAAAATAGGAAGAGAGCTTGCCAAAATAATACTCGGCATTAAAAGTACTGTAATTAGGGTTAAACAATAAATCAAGAAATGCTCCGAAATGACCGGTCGTTGATGACTTTAGCTTCATAGCATATGCAAAATATACAATGGTATCACCACCATGATAATAATACTGATATACAAAAGAAATAGCAATGGAGGAGAGTAAGCGAATAAATAAGGCCCACAAAAAATATTTCTTATAGACGAAATCTTTCTTGTATTTCAGTTTACTTTTTGCATACATCATAATAAACAGAAATACGAATGGTGCTACCAGTAAATCATTAAGAAAGATTGCCTGATGTTCATCATAATGTGCAAATAAAGATTCATCCATATTTTTCTAAAAACCAATACTTAAAAGTAAAGAATTTGCATCACTTATGGTATGATTTGAAGTTTTTTAAATTTGAAAATGGATAATCAAGGTCTTATATATACCGACCTTTTTTATTTAGCACCCTGATATTCAATATTTACAGGGGTGTTTCAAAAATGGCTTTATATACTTCGGCGTATCTCCCCACACCATTTTCCAGAGAAAAATAATCTTTTGCACCATTGATAATTTGAGTTTCATCAAAAGGAGTATTCATTTTTTCAATAGCAGTTTGATAAGTATTGACGGAGAACTCGTCAATTAAAATCCCACTGTTGTAATCCGTCACAATTTTATCGGTGTCGCCTACTTTTGTGTTACAGACAACAGGAACGCCCATTGCCATAATTTCTCCCTGTTTGGTTGGAGAGGATGCTTTTTTTGAATACGATGGCAGGATAAAAAAGATAGAGTAATTACAAAGACTAATTAAATAAGGAACTTCATCTCTGTTGCCCGGTCGGATAATGATAGAGTCTCTTACACCAAATTTTTCAGCAGTATGCAAGATTCGTTCGTGTTCATCTTTTGTGACAAATAAAAATCTGGCATTTGCTTTTTTTTGTTTTAACACACTGAAAAATTCCATCATTTCATCCAGCATATACCATGTGCCTATGGAGCCTAAATAGAGTAAAATAAAATCATCCTTGCTGATATTGAGTGATGTTTTTAATGTTTCTGATAAGTCAGGCTTTAAGTTATTTTTATTAAACAGATTCAGGTCTGCACAGCATGGAATTACCTGAATTTTAATTGGATTTGTACGAATAGTTTTCCAGGATAAAATCTCTTCTTTGGCATTGTGCGTTAAACTGATCGAATAATCTGCATTTTCTAAAAAGGCACTTTCTTTTTTC
>JBIKPT010000064.1:0-14562 GCA_044357355.1 Chitinophagales bacterium | reverse complement strand
GCAAAATGGAAATTATGATGTGAAGCTGGTAGTAACAGCAGCAAATGGTTGTGAAGATGTACTAAATATACCTCAATATATTTGGATTGGTCCAGATCAGATCAATGCCACTTCTGATAAGACAGAAGGCTGCGAAGATTTAAAAGTATTTTTTCACGCCAACTTAACGCATAACTGGACACCAACAAGTATTACCTGGGATTTCGGTGATGGAACAACTGGCACCGGCGAAGATCCAGTTCATATTTATACCAATCCTGGTGATTATAATGTAAAAGTTACTGTAACATATGATGCACCATGCCAGACATTAATAGATTTCGTTGGTCCTATACATGTAGGTGGCAGATATCCGTTTAATGGCACGTTTGATTATGATAAAGTTTGTGTGCGCAAAGAAACTGTTACCTACGAAGCAACAGGCGGTATTCCTACAACAGAATTTATCTGGTTGTATGGTGATGGTACTGGTTCCGGACGCAATACCACACATATTTATCAGGATCCTTCTCAGCCAAGAAAATACCTGGTGCAATTAATTGCGATTAATAATACCTGCAGAGATACATTAGATGTCAAAGAAATTTTTGTGGCTTACCCGAAAGCAAACTTTAATTATACTTCAAGATGCAACAGCCAAAGCGTTGATTTTGTAAATCTGTCACAAGGACACACTTCAGCCACCTGGGATTTTGGTGATGGCACTATTTTATCTACAATGGATAAAAAATTATCACACACCTATGCAGCTAATCTTAATAGAGTTACTGCTTCTTTGGTAGTACATAATGATTCAACAGGTTGCACAGATACTATTGTAAAAACAATTAAATTCTCCAATGTAGATTCTTTTAAATTTAATGTCTCTACGCATATCGGTTGCAAACCATTAAAAGTAGTTTTGACGGCGGTGGAAGATACCAATATTGTTGCCTATTTATGGGATATTGGAAACGGAACTTTTGTCTTTGGAAATAACTATGTTGCCAATTTTACTAATGAAGGGAAATTTGTTGTTAAAATGCTTGTTAAGTACAGAAATGGTTGTGTATTGGAATCAACACAAAAAGACACGATTACTGTGTTGGGCGCAAAAGCTAATTTTAATTTTGACAAAGCGAGTGGTTGTGTACCAGCTGTATTTAGTTTTAGCGATTCAAGTATCGCTAGAAATTCTTCTATTGCTACCTATAGATGGCAATTTCATGATGGCATCACAGCCAGTGGCAGCTCGGCAACACATACCTATAATGCAATGGGTACATTTCCTGTTAAACTGGCAGTAGTAAACGCAGAAGGATGCAAGGATTCTATAACAAAGAACGTGTTGGTTTCTGATGTGAAAGCAGATTTTGATATTAGTGTAAATGATGTATGTGGTGGTAAACCAATTAAATTTATTAATCTTTCTTCTGCAAATGCTGCTACCTACCTTTGGGATTTTGGTGATGGAACAACATCTACAGATACTTTTCCGACACATGTATATTCACAGGAAAAAAATTATACTATTAAGCTTACCGTAACAGATGGCAAAGGTTGTGTGAATACCATGGTTAAACCAGGTTTCGTAAGAATAAAAAATATACACGTCAATTTTTCTGCAACACCAACCTTTAAAACCTGTCCTGACTTAATCAGTAATTTTCAGTTGCAGACACCAGCTAATTTGCATATCAAAAATATCATGTGGGATTTTGGTAACGGAAATACGAGTAACGACAATAACCCAAGACCGCAAGGTGTTTATACCATCTCAGATTCCTTTGATGTTAAACTGGTAGTGATAGATTCCAATAATTGTACAGATACCGTTTATAAACCAAATTACATCATAGTAGCAGGACCAAGTGGTGATTTTAATTTTATGCCTGATTTTGGTTGTGCACCATTCAATATTACTTTTAATGCACAGTTCAAAAATACCACAACTACAATCTGGGATTTCGGTAATGGTGATACAAAATTAGACAGAACATTGGCGAATCAGGTAACCTATACCTACAGAAGAGAAGGAGAATTTACTCCAGCATTAGTGTTGAAAGATGATTATGGTTGTACCGTGAATATCGTTTCAAAAAAGAAAGTAAACGTGGCGAAATTAACACCATACTTTGGTGTAGATAAAACCAGTGTTTGTGATGGTTCCGGAAGAGTAACGATTAGTGATTCCGTTTATACATCACCCAATTCACCTTTGAAAGATTTCTTCTGGTCATTTACAGATTCAACAAACAAAGTAACCAAAGGCGTTGGCGATACCTTTATACCAATTCGTTCAGGTCAATATAAAATAAATTTCTTTGCTGAAAATACGTTTGGATGTATTGTAAAAGACAGTGTGAAAATTGGTGTGTATACTTCACCGGTGATTACAGCCGTAAAAGATAAATTGATTTGTAAAGGCGAAGAGGTTTCTTTAAATGTAATCGGAAATCCTTCTGTAATACAATGGACACCTTCTAATTCGTTAAGCAATTCCAATACACAGAATGTACTTGCAAAACCTGATGCCACCACTCAATATATTGTCAAAGCATATCATTATCCGCAATGTCCGGTATATGATACCGTAGAAGTAGTTGTAAAAAAATTACTGGATGCAAGAGCTTATCCTGATACAATTGTATGTATTGGCGATACTGTTCAATTGCATGCGTTGGCTGAAAATACATCTTTAAATACGACCAAAATAACCTGGCAGAATTCACCTACCTTATCAAGTACAACCAATCCGGATCCTTTGGCATTTCCAAAAACGAATACAACGTATTTTGCCATTGTAGAAAATGGAAAATGTCAGATGCAGAAGTTGCCGGTAATTGTCAGTGTAAAACCATTACCAACAGTTAAAGCAGGCGAAGACCATATTATCATCAAAGGTCAGGAAGTGCAGATTAATGCATCTTCTCCTAATCAGGTAAGCTATATCTGGAGTCCGGATTATAAACTTTCTTGTACAGAATGTGACATGCCAATGGCATCACCAGAAGTGGACACCTTTTATAACGTAACTGCCGTTAACCAGTTCGGATGTAAAGCAACTGATCGTTTACGCATCAGAGTGATTGAAGATTGTGCCGGTAAAATGGTATTTGTCCCTAATACGTTTACACCAAATGGTGACGGACAAAATGATATATTAAAAGTCTTTGGACCCGGTGTTGAGTCAGTGAAACAGGTGCGTATTTTTAACCGCTGGGGACAAATGGTCTTTGAAACGAATGACCCTGACGGAATAGGCTGGGATGGAACCTTTAACGGTGAAGAATTAAATCCTGGCGTGTTTGTTTATTACATGGATGTGGAATGTATTAACGGTGAACGTACCATCAAAAAAGGTGATATAACACTGTTGAGATAAAATAAGATAAACCCTTTTGAAACATAATTTTTTTTGAAACCCTAATCTTGAGACATGAAAGACATTATTTTAGGAATTATACTGCTACTATTGTCGTATCATTCAAAATCACAGGATGTAAACTCTTCACAGTTTTATTCAGTGCCGTCCAATATAAATCCGGCATTCACCGGTTTTTTCAACAACGATTATTTTGTTGCAGCTACGTATAAAAACCAGTGGAGCAGTATTTCTGCACCTTTTCAAACGGTTGGAGCTACCGCACAAATGTCATTTCTGAAAAACAAGCACCCGAATTCTATTGTCGGTGCTGGCGTGGATATCGTTCACGATCGTGCAGGAACCACTAATTTTAACACCAGTATCTTTAATCTGAATGTATCTTTTTTGCAGGTGCTGGATAAGAAGAGAAATCACATCATCGGTGTTGGTTTTCAAAATGGTCTGGTAATGAGAAGATTTGATTTGAGTAAAGCAACATTCGGCAATCAGTTCAACGGTTTCGATGGTTTCGATCAATCTTTAAATCCGGGTGAAAACGGATTAAATACGAAACAACTGGATTATAATCTGGGTATTGGTGGTTTGTATTCATTTTCTCCGAAAGAACACTATAACGTTTTTGTAAGTTTATCCGGATTTAATTTAACACGGTCTAATGTGTCTTTTTATGAAGGTCAGGAAAATCGTTTACATAGCAGAATCGCAGCTTTTGTTGGCGGTGAAGTGTTGATAAAAGGAAGCTGGTCGATGTTGCCATCTGCCTTATTTCAAAAACAAGGACCCAATACGGAAATTATGTTTGGAAGCTTTGCAAGATATGGTTTAGTGAAAAACAGAAAAGAACGTATGGGTATCAGTTTTGGTATGTGGTACAGAGTTAATGATGCTATAATTCCGGCTGTGAAAATGGAATACAAAGGACTCAATATTACCGTAAACTATGATGTTAACGTGTCTAAATTAACGAAAGTGAGCCGGTTTAACGGAAGCGGTGAGATCTCTATTTCTTATTCAGGATTATTTTTTAAAGAACATAAAAAAGCAGTTAAACCCATTTTTTGCCCTTCAGCTGCATTTTAAAATTATTGTTTGTTGTAAGTACCCAATTTCAACATGCCAATGTATGTTGTTCTAAAACTTGCGGCAAATTTAAAGAAAAGCCCGTCGTTTTTTTATTGGGGTTTGACGGGTGATTACCAAAGTACCGGGTTGATGATGGACACATCAACCCGGGATTTTAAACCTAAAAAAGTATGATTTTATAAAATTACCCTCCAACTGATTTTAAAAATACCTGTCGTTTATATAGGGGTTAGACAGGATGTTCACAGAGCCGGATTTTCATGTTATGTTGTCCGGCTCTATCTTTTTATGGTAGATAAGTTTATTGCACAATAAATAGTCATATTATTTTGCTGAAGACATGCTACTAAAATAAGTATCATGTTGCAACAGATAATCTTTCATGGTATCAGAAGTTCGCTGCTTCAATGTTTCAAGTTGTTGTATGGATAAACCGGTTGTTTTTATTGGCGTAAGATGAGTAATTTCCATGGTGCCGGGTTGAATCAGCAGTGTATCTACTTTATTAATTTTATGGATATTGGTCAGTACAACCGGCAATATAGGAACCTGCGCATCGATAGCCAGTTCAAACGCACCATCGTAAAAAGGCAGCAAGGGTTCTTTTGTTCTGTTGCGCGTGCCTTCCGGAAAAATCAGTACGGAGATACCTTGTTTCAATTCGTTCAACATTCTTACTTTACTGGCATTGCGTGCTTCCCTGCTGCTTCTGTCCACCGGCAAACACATTAACGTAAAAAGCTGGCCTAAACCTGGCACTAAGGTGAGTTCTCTTTTGACCAACGGCTTTGCGTTTACACGTTGTCCATAGGCCGTTGCCATCATATCTGCAGCATTTATATGGTTGATGACTACGACATAGGTTTGTTGTTTGTCAATATTTTCAAGTCCACGAATTTTATAACGCATTCCCACCATTATAGACCAGATAAAAATGGCAGTTCTGTTGATGATATATACACCATTTATTTGCTTTTGATAGGGTATCAGTTTGAGTAATAGATAACCAATCATCATGGGAATTGTAAGCAGCAGAAAGCTGACGACTGTCCAGATACTATATACGAATTTAAAAGGTTTCAACATTTAATTAATACTTAACGTCAATAAAATTTGATTGTTTAAGATAATTATCCTTGTTTCGCTATTTTTGTTGATACTAATTTAAGATAAAATTGCGTTTCGGATGCCGGAACGTGCAGTAAATTATAAATCACACATGAAAGTATTAAAATTTGGCGGCACATCTGTCGGTTCTAACGAGAATATTAAACGGATTATCGGAATTGTACGCAAGGAAAAAGAACAGGGCGAAGAAGTCGTTTTGGTCTGTTCAGCATTCAGCAAGGTAACGGATCAGCTCATCAATGCCGGAAAATTAGCGGAAAAGAAAGATAATAACACCTATCTGGAAATATTTGACAGCTTCAGAGAAAGACATCGTCAGGCAATTGAAGAACTGATTACCGATGATGAAGTCAAAAAACTGATGCTGGAAGAATTTATTGAAAGCATGGCAAGGGTTGAGGATATTTTGAAAGGTATCAATATGCTTGGAGAACTATCCGATAAAACGCTGGCACAACTGGTGTCTTTTGGCGAACGTTTTTCAGCGTTTATTGTTGCAGGTGCTCTGAAAAGTGCCGGATTAAACGGTATTTATGTCAACGCCACTAAACTGGTGCGCACCGATTCCAACTTCTTGGCAGCAAAAGTGAATTTTGAAAAAACGAATAAAAGTATCCTAGACTTCTTTGAAACCGTGAATGGCATCGCAGTTGTCACCGGCTTTATCGGTTATGACGAACATGGAAATGTCACAACCTTAGGCCGCGGTGGCTCTGATTATACAGCGGCCATTTTCGGTGCAGCACTGAAAGCAGATGCCATAGAAATCTGGACAGATGTGGACGGTGTATTGACCGCAGATCCGCGAAGAGTGGAACAGGCGTTTACTATACCAACTTTATCTTACAAAGAAGCGATGGAATTGTCGCACTTCGGTGCCAAGGTAATTTATCCGCCAAGCATACAACCGGCGTATATCAAAAATATTCCGTTGATTATTAAAAATACATTCAATCCGGAGCATCCGGGAACTTTCGTTTCCAAAGATTCCGGAAAATCCAATAACGAGATTAAAGGAATTTCTTCTATTTCAGATATTGCGGTGCTGCGCATGGAAGGCACCGGTATGGTAGGCGTGGTTGGCATTGCATCGCGATTATTCGGAACCTTGTCGCGTGCCGGTATCAATATCATTTTCCTGACACAAGGTTCTTCCGAGCATTCCATTTGTTTCGGTATCGTACCCAATGAAATCAAGAAAGCACAGAAAAGTGTGGAGGAAGAATTCCGCTACGAAATTCAAAACCGACAGATTGCACCTTTAGTGGTGGAAACTAATAATTCCATCATTGCCGTGATAGGCGAAAATATGTCGAATGTGCCTGGTGTTTCTGCTAAGATGTTCAAAGCATTGGGTAAAAACGGTATCAATGTAAATGCCATTGCTCAGGGGTCTTCTGAATTAAATATTACAGCGGTGATTGACCGTCATAATGAAGCAAAAGCCTTAAATGCTTTACATGAAATTTTCTTCGAAACAGACGTGCATTCTATCAATGTCTTTTTAGTAGGACCTACCGGCTTGATTGGAAAAACATTGTTGAAACAAATCAGCAATCAGTTTGAATACCTTAAAAAAGAAAAATCCATTCAGATAAATGTAACGGGTATCATCAACTCTAAAAAAATGCTGATAGACAGTAATGGGATTGATTTGGAAAACTGGCAATCACTTTTAGATGAATCGGGTGAAAAATCTGATTTAGAAAACTACACCAATAAAATAATTGATTTGAATTTTGCGAATGCTGTTTTTGTAGATTGTTCTGCCAGCAAACATGTAGTGGAGTTTTATGAGAAATTACTGAAGAAAAGTATTTCTATCGTTACACCGAATAAAATTGCAAATACACTGAGTCAGGAAAAATATGTGCGACTGCGCGAACTGGCAAAAAAATCCAATGCACGTTTTATGTATGAAACGAACGTAGGTGCCGGTTTGCCGGTGATTGGTGTGTTGCAATCTCTGATGAATTCAGGTGATAAGATTTTGAAAATTGAAGCGGTATTGTCCGGAACTTTATCTTTTATCTTTAATACTTATAAAGGCGATTTAAATTTCTCCGATGTTGTATTGGATGCGAAAGAAAAAGGATACACTGAGCCCGATCCGCGTGATGATTTATCAGGATTAGACGTGGCGAGAAAAGCGTTGATTTTATCGAGAGACAGCGGCGCACAAATGGAACTTACGGATATTAAAGTAGAGAATTTAGTGCCGGAAAATTTACGTGAAGTGGATGTGAAAACATTTTTAGAAAGATTGCCGGAAGTGGATGCCGCTTATGAAAGCATTAAGAAAGAGGCAGAAAGTAAAGGCAATGTATTGCGCTATATGGCAGTGATTGAAAACGGAACTGCGAAGATTGAATTAAAACAAGTTGACAGTAAACATCCGTTTTACAATTTGAGTGGCAGCGATAATATGATTGTATTTACGACAGAACGTTATAAAAACAATCCTTTGGTGATTAAAGGACCAGGTGCCGGTGCTGAAGTAACCGCTGCAGGTGTATTTGCGGAGATTATCAGCATTGGAAATTATATGGCGAACTAGGATAGTCGTGAGTCATAAGTCGTGATTCGTAAGATAGGATAGTATTAAAAGGTTACTAAATGGTGTTTAAAAAATTTGAAGATTTAATTGCGTGGCAGAAAGCTCAAGATTTTGCCGTAGATATTTATGCTATTTTTGATGCCAGTAAATATTACAATTATAGAAATCAAATTTGTAGTGCTGTTGTATCCATATCCAATAATATTGTAGAAGGTTTTGACAGAAGTTCAGATGCAGACTTTTCAAGGTTCTTATATATGTCATTAGGTTCTGCAAGCGAAGTAAGATCTATGATACATTTAGCGGAACGACTAAAATATATTAACAAAGAAGTAAAAGATGATTTGTTTTCAAAAGGCGATGAAGTGTCTTAAATAATCAGAGGTTTAATAAAATCATTAAAACCTAAACAATAACTATATGCCACTCACGACTCACGACTTACAACTCACGACTTAAAAGAAAGTATGAAAGTAGGTGATAAAATAAAAGTATTCGCACCGGCAACGGTGGCCAATGTAGCGTGTGGCTTTGACGTGCTCGGTTTTGCCATCGATAAACCCGGCGACGAGTTGGTAATGGAAATTACAGCAGAAAAAGGCGTCGTAATTGTGGACATTGAAGGAGATGGTGGCGTGTTGCCACGTGATGCTAAAAAGAATTCTGCTACGGTTGCCATACAGGATTATTTAGATTGTATAAACGCAGATTTTGGTTGTAAAATCTGGTTGAAGAAAATGATGCCGAGCGGCAGTGGTTTAGGCAGTAGCGCGGCAAGTGCGGTGGCTGGTGTATATGCCATTAATATGTTGTGCAATGAAAAATTAAGTAAACAGGAACTGATGCCGTTTTTGCTGAATGCAGAAAAAGCAGCCTGCGATGCAGCCATTGCAGATAACGTAGCAGCGAGTTTATTTGGTGGTTTTATTCTGGTAAGAAGTTATGAGCCGTTAGATATATTGCAAATTCCGGTGCCGGAAGATTTATGGTGTGCCGTTATCAATCCGCATGTGATTGTACTGACGAAAGACGCACGAGAAATTTTACCAAAAGAAATTCCGTTGGCGCATTCATTACGTCAGAGTGCCAATGTTGGCGGTATGATGGTCGGTTTACTGCGCGGTGATTACGATTTAATTGGCAGAAGTCTGGTCGATTATATTGCGGAACCCTACAGAAGCAAACTGATTCCTGGTTTTTATGAAATGAAAAACGCAGCTAAAGCAGCAGGCGCTTTAGGCGGCAGCATCAGCGGTTCAGGGCCAAGTGTGTTTGCCTTATGTCACGGCAAAGAGATTGCACACAAAGCCGGTGAGGCGATGAAACAAGTGATGACAGATATGAATATTGGTGCCGATGTATATGTAAGCAAAGTGAATAATCAGGGACCAAAAGTATTGCCATTAAGTGAATAGCGCTTCGTGACACGATGTTTGTGGCACGATAGAATTAGGAAGAAAACCAAATAAACCAAATGAAAGAATTTCTCACCATATATAAAACAGAAGTTAAGATTGCATTGGCAATCGTACTGATTATTTATTTACCTTATCTGATTATTAATTCAGGTATCATAAAATCAGAAAATACACTGTTACTTGTAGATACCATTACTAAATATTTTACACCCTTAATCATCGGTGGACTGATGTTTGTAATCGTTTATAAAGCCATCAAACGAAACAGAGAAGAAGAAAAATAATTCGTTTAACCGTCATTTCGAGCGCAGCGAGAAATCTTGTTAGATTAACTATAATAAAAAGAAAAATGAAACTATATTCCACTAAACATATTTCACCGGACGTAGACCTGAAAGAAGCCGTTTTAAAAGGACTTCCACCGGATAACGGTTTGTATATGCCATACGAAATTCATCCGTTGCCGCAGAAATTCTGGGACAATCTGGATAGTTACACATTTTGTGAAATGGCCTACCATGTCGCACATAATTTTATCGGCGATTATATTCCATCTGCAGAGTTGAATAAGATTATTCAGGAAGCGTATGATTTTGATGCACCATTAATTGAAGTCGGAGACTATTCGGTACTGGAATTATACAATGGACCAACTTTAGCGTTCAAAGATTTCGGTGCCCGTTTCATGGGTAGATTGATGGGTTATTTTTTGCGTAACAATGACAAGGAAGTAAATATCTTAGTGGCCACATCCGGTGATACCGGAAGTGCCGTGGCACATGGTTTTCTGAACGTGGAAGGCATCAAAGTGACCATTTTATATCCGAAAGGAAAAGTAAGTGAAATTCAGGAAAAACAATTTACCACACTCGGTGCCAACATCACCGCTATAGAAATTGATGGCACCTTTGATGATTGTCAGGCTTTGGTAAAACAAGCTTTTTTAGATAAAGAATTAAATGAGAAGCTGACGTTATCATCAGCCAACTCTATCAATATTGCACGTCTGATTCCACAATCTTTTTATTACATCTATGCCTACAAACAATTAGATGATAAAAGTTTGCCTTTATATTTTTCCGTTCCATCCGGAAATTTTGGAAATATGACGGCAGGTTTATTTGCCAAGAAAATGGGATTGCCTATTACAAAAATGATTGTTGCTACCAACTCCAATGATGTGTTTACTGTGTATCATGAAACTGGAAAATTTGAACCGAAACAATCGGTGCAAACCATCTCCAACGCAATGGATGTGGGCAATCCGAGCAATTTTGCCCGTATGATGGATTTGTATGGAAACGATGCGGAAAAGGTGCGCGAAGATATCGCAGCCTATTCTTACAATAATGAACAAACGGCTGACTGCATCAAAAAAGTATTTAATGATTACAACTACGTGATGTGTCCGCATACCGCAGTTGGTTATTTAGGTATGGATGAGTTTGTGTATGAAAACGATTTGAATCCGTATTATATAAACAGTGTGATTCTGGCCACCGCACATCCTGTGAAATTCGGCGATGTGGTAGAACCTTTAATTGAAGCATATATTCATATTCCGGAAAGACTGAAAAGCATCATCAGTGGCAAAAAACAATCCGTTTTAATGTCAGCAGATTTCGATGTTTTCAAGAATTGGCTGCTTACTAAATAATTATTTAAACACAACTTGTCCCGTATTTATTTCGGGATAGGCACATAGAAAATGTGTAGAAATAAGAGTGTGTAGTTTAGGTTCGGAAAGCCAAAGATAAAATATAGTTCTGAAGTTTCTAAATCATCGAAGATGAATTTCTATGATTCACTTCAATGTCCGATAATATAGCACCAACCGTTTATGCTTTTCAAAAAAGTCTATGTTTCTATGTGTTTTAATTAAACAATTACCTTATATTTATATCAAATCGAAAGGTATGCAACGAATTTTTACACTTTTCATTTTTTCTATATTAACAAGCACTTTATTTTCACAAACGAGATATAAAGACGAAGTTTTTTCTATCACCAAACATGCTGACATACCATACGGCAGCAACTTTGACAGCAAAAATCAACTGACCACTTTATTAATGGATATTTACGAACCGCAAAATGATACGGCTACTGCGCGTCCGGTTATATTTTTTGTGCATGGCGGTTCTTTTATCGGTGGCGACAGAACCGATCAGGCAATTAATAAAACCGCAGAGTTTTTTGCTAAAAAAGGATACGTTACGGTGAATATTGAATACAGAGTACAGCAAACGACCATCATCAATCCGATTATAGATTTTGCAGATGTGTATGCGTGGCATCGCGCCATTGCCAGAGCCACGCAGGATTTGAAAGCAGCAGTGCGCTATATAAAAAAAGACAAGGCAACTATAAATGATTACAGAACAGATACGAATTCCATTTTTATTTACGGATCATCTGCCGGTGCCATCACGGCATTGCATGGAGTTTTTCTGGATGATTCTTCCGAGATGAATGCCTTCTTTAAATCTGCTTACAGAGACTTAGGCGGTCTCGACGGCAACAGCGGCAATCCTGGATATACTATGAAAGGAGTGAAGGCAGTGGTGAGTTGCAGCGGTGCCGTTGCAGATTTAAATTACATGAATAACAACAGAGATATTCAGTATTTAGGGTTTCACAACAATCCGGATTTAACGGTGCCGTTTGATGCAGGATGTTTTGTGACGGTGGCTTGCTGGTTAGGTCAGTTTTATGGTGCGAATAAAATATTTCCAAAAGTAATAAGCAACGGAACCTATGCCGAGTTTTATCCGATAAATCAATTAGGTCATCCGGTAGACAGAGCTAGTGAAACGGCAACTTTAAATATGATTCGGGAAAAGACAACGGATTTTTTATACAGGATATTGAATCCAACTATTCCAACATCTATAAGAAATAATACGGTGAAATCTTTTGAAATTTTTCCAAATCCTGCCAATGGATTTTTTACCATACAAGTACCCAAATCGATACAATTGGGTACAGCTGTTTTAAGTATTACCGATGTACAGGGAAGAATTGTGTATACCGAAAACCTTCAGCAACAAGAAACACTAACACCGGCAATCGATTTGCCGGATGGTTTGTATGTGGTAACTATCACAACCGACAAAGAAACGTATCTGGCTAAGTTGAGTGTGGTGAGGTAGGTTAAAATAACGTTTTGGCGCTTGGCGCAGTGGCGGACTTCGGAGTACAAAACTGTCAATTTACCACAAAAGTTGATGCGAAGTAGAATATTCATTTAACCACGTCAACCGCCATTGAGCCAAACGCCTGTTAGCGGTTCGTTGTTTTTTCCTTACTGAAAACACTGAATTAAAAAAGTTTTTAAAGGCTCTGTAATTGCCGTTTCATTCGGTGCTCCTATTGCTCTATTAATCCCGTTATGGTCATATTGACTTCCATCAACTACCGAAACATTTACTCCAATGGATTGCAACTTGTCTATAAAAGCTAATGAATTAGCAGTTTTCTTTGCTGAACCTCGTTTTGCAATAAAAAATCTTGGGTAAGAAGTACCTGAAAACAAATGATTGATTGGTGAGGCTTCAAACAGAACTGTGGGGTCTGTACCAAAGGCATTTCTATATAAATCTAAGTCCGCTTCTTCAATTCTTTGAGAAACATCATATCCTTCAGTGTCAATAGATGCTATACCTTTTATGGCACTTAAAGGAATACCTCTTACGGGTAAAAATAAATTACTTGTGCCAGTTAGAGAAACTAAATGCCCGCCTGCGCTATGTCCTAAAAGAACCATTTTTTCATTGATGCCTCCGTAGTTTCCAATACTGTCATAAATCCATTTTACAGCATCAGCAACATCATCATTGTGAGTTGGGTATCTAATGCTATTGGGGTCGCTTGAGCCAGGGTATGGGCTTAGACGATAATTAACACTCACGAAAATATATCCCATTTCAGAACAGAGGTGCAATTTGTTATTAAGTCTTTGAGACTTGTCGCCCGTTCTCCAACCGCCACCGTGAACCCATACTACTACTGGTTTATTGGGGCTTGTGTCTCCAAAATGATAGATATCTAAACTTAATAGGTTGGGGTCAACACCAGAAAGATTGTTATATTGAATAGTTTCAACTAAATAATTACTAGGGGGATTAGGATAATAATCTGGGTCTTCAAAATTTTCTTTACTACACCCAGCTAATCCAAGCACTATACTTATTATAATATACATACTTCTCATTTGTCCGTTATTTTCAAGTTAGACGTTTTCATTGGCAAAAGGTTTAATAGGGTTGCACATAACGTTTCGCAGTTTGGCGAAGTGGCGGATTTAGAAGCACTTACTTTCAATTTAGTACTAAACTTTATTTGAAAACCAAATGTTCAATTTAGCACTGAACCCGCCATTTTGCCAAACTGCTGTTACAAGCAGTTATTTTTTTATCAACCATAAATTTCCACCAGAGTTCTTGAAACACAAAGGCATATTGTCAAAAATATGTTTATGATGTTTATGTAAATAATGTGAAAATAGTTTTATCTCAAATTCATTATTATACATTAAGAATGCTCTTAAAAAGTAATCTTCATTCCAATTTCGCCCCTTAAAAACCCAGTCTTTAGGGTATTCAAATGGATAGAATATATCATGAAAATGAATTAGAACTCCACTTTTCAATTTTGGTAATATCTCAAAGAAAATGTAATTTAGATCGCTACCTGTTTTAACAACGTGAGTGCTGTCAATAAACAGAATATCACCAGCATTTAACTTTTCAAATACTTCTATATTAACTCCTTGAACATCTTTTTCAATGATAGTTGTTGTTTCATAATCATTTTCTTTTAATAGGCTTTTCAATCGGTCTGTATAGGGTTCAATGAATGTTAGTTTGATGGAATTTTTAAAAAAATGTTCATTTGTGTCCAACATTACAGATGAAGAGAATCCTGAACCAATCTCAATTATCTGTTTTGGTTTAAAATGCCTAATCATTGAATACAAAAAAATGCATCTGTATATGAATAAAACCCAT
>JBIKPT010000214.1:0-4245 GCA_044357355.1 Chitinophagales bacterium | reverse complement strand
CTTTTGATTAAATCAGATTTTACACTTCGATTAAAAAAACGCAAAATTTCGCCTGTATTAATTATTTATTTGTCAGATATTCTTTATCTTCACCACATGATTTATACAGTAGAAATAAACGTGATGCCGCTTAAAGAACTGTTAGATCCGCAAGGAAAAGCGGTGGAACACGGTCTTCATAATTTAGGATTTAGTATGTCTAACGTACGAATCGGAAAACATATCACCTTGAAAATTGAAGCAGACTCTAAAGAAGCTGCGATTGCCAAAGTAGAAGAAGCTTGCAAAAAATTACTGCATAATCAGGTAATGGAATATTACGAGTTTGTTGTTAGCGAATAACTACGTTTTTTGCGGTTTTTTCTTAGCTGCTGGAAATAAAATATTGTTCAGGATTAATCTGTAACCTGGCGAATTTGGATGCAGATTTAAATCAGTAGTCGGATCGCCAACGCGATGCTGATAATCTTCCGGATCGTGTCCGCCGTAAAAAGTCCAGGTGCCTTTTCCATATACACCATGAATGTATTTAGCTTCATTCAGTCCTTTGTTTTCACCCATAATTAATACATCAGACTTGATCAATGGTTTTTTAAAAGCGGTTGTCTGACCCATAAAACCTTTCACGATTTTCTCGTGATTCTGTGTCAGCATAGAGGGCACCTGATCCCATTTTGCAGAAAAATCAAATAAGCTGAAATAGTCCATTTCTTTGGCAACCTGACGAATGCCGGGTACATCAATGGTAGAAAATTCGTACTCATACGGATTGGTGCTAATCTGATAATTATGAAAGGCAAATCCGTTGGAGAAATTCAATTTACTTTGTGCGTTCGGGTCAATGGCATCATGATCAAAATGCTGTGTGCAGATATCCACGCCTTCTGCGGCCAGTGCAATATCATAGGAATCAGTGGCAGAACACATCGCAAACATATAACCGCCACCCATTACAAAATCACGGATTTTTTTTACGACGGCTAATTTTTCCTGAGAAACTTTTGAAAAACCTAAAGCATTGGCTCTGGCTTCATAATCCGCTACTTGTTTCTGATACCAGGGTGCGTTTTGGTAAGCAGCAAAAAATTTACCGTATTGTCCTGTAAAGTCTTCATGATGTAAATGCAACCAATCGTATAAATGTAAATTGTCGTCTAAAATTTCTTCGTCATAGATAACGGTATAAGGTATTTCTGCATAGGTTAATACCAGTGTTACGGCATCATCCCATGGATTACTTGTTTTAGGCGAATACACCGCTACTTTTGGTGCTTTTTCCAAACGTATGGCATCCATATTAACTTCCGGATTAGCGATATCTTCCAGTATTTTACTGAATGAGGCATCTGCAATGGTTTCATATTTTACATTTCTGACCAGACATTCCTTTTCAAATTCTTTATTGTATGGAAAAGCAAAACTGCCGCCTCTGTAATTCAGCAACCAGTCAATCGGTGCATTTTTTGTCAGGACCCAATAAGCAATACCATAAGCTTTTAAATGATTGGTTTGCACATCATCCATCGGAATTAAAATGAACGATGCTTTGGATGTAAAGGCAATAAGCAGCAATATGGAAAACAGTATTCTCTTCATCACTTCAAATTTACTACAAATTCGATTCCAATTTGGTTAAAAATTTCTAAGAATGGCGTTTTAATATCCGTAATGGTTGAATAAATTTTCAATACCTGACTGTTGTGTTGTGTAAGTTGATTTCAGTTTTGTTTTCAAAATATCAAGACTTTTAGTATCAGTAGTAAGCTGACTGTAAATCTGAGGAAAAGTAATATTGGCCGTAATGTCAAAACTTTCATTAGAACCTGTATCGTATAAATCGTAATATAAACCATAAGGAATCCAGTCTTCCATCGGTTCTTCATTTAAATCCAGGTATTTTTGTTTGCCATATGTGTAATAGGCACAAATATTGGATAAATCTTCTGCCCAGGCTTCTGATAATCCGACAATTCCTGAGTTGGCCAGATCGGGTGTTCCGTAACCGCCATTACCGTAAATATATTCTACATATGGCAGCCAGAATTCCGGACCCGCTTTTGTATAATGACTGGTATGAGATAATTCGTGAAACATGGTTTCTATAAAAGAAGCTCTCGAAGCTGTTGCATAGCGTTCGTAAAAAGGTGCATAAATATCCGGCAGCTGATCTTGAATGACCAACGCCAGCACATCAGATACTATTGCAGGTACACCGAATAAATTCGTTAATAACTGTGATGGATTAGATACACTTAGCTGAGTCATATTGTGTAACATTGGTGCGGCATAGGATGTGCTGATAGGTGCTTCTTTGCCGAGCCAAAAGAGCATTTTTTTATCAGGCATCTGATAGCCGAAAGCAGCAGCAAAAATTTTGTATTTATTTAGTGAGTATAAGGCGGCACAGGAATGATGTAACGCTGCATTATTAAATGCTCTGCCGATTTCTATATTTAAATTTGTAAAAGCACAGGATTTTTTATAGCCTAAAGAATAGGTGTTCACACTGAAGATACCTAATAAGTCAGCAACATCTAAGGTGTGAATTTCCAAATAATCATTGTCAAACCTCAGCAATACTTCAACCGTATCAGAAATAATCTCGGAAGAAGTCAGCGTAAAATTTCCAAGAGAATCGGTAATCGTATTTTCTGTTTTGGTAACATCTTTTATAATAATTTTTACACCTTTTAGCGGAACTTGTACGCTGTCAATCGGATCAAAAAAGGTAAGTTTTCCAGTAAAATCTTTTTCTGCCTTTCCTGATTTTCGTTCAGTCGGATTGTTTTCAGGCATGTTCAATGCACTTATTTTTTCTGTATCATAACCAGATAAATTAACGGCTGCAGGAACGACAGCATAATACACACCATATTGCTGTATGTGTTCAGTTTTATAATTTAAGTTTTTATCCGGAATGGCATCGAAAGGATGGTCAAGTAAAAATACACCTTGAGATTCTAATGCTCGAAACTGACCAATATTGTAAATCCTGATTTTTACATATTTATGAGTCGGATTTTTTCCGGTTAGAAGCACCTCTTCCGGCAGTTCATAAGGGTTCATTAACTGATGGGTGATTTCTACACTGCAGGAGTCACCGGGTTGGTTTTCTTTTTTGCAACCGAAAAGCAGTAAGCAAAGTACCAGTATACAAAAACTTCTAATCATAAACTATGGTTTATATAAAGATAAGTTTTTCGGATTAAAGTAGATAAATATCTTCACCTAAAAATTCATTGTTTATGAGTGTTTTGACTGAAATAGTATTAACGCTACGTTCTTCTTTAAATAGCACCTCGTTCATGGGCAAAGGTGCGTCACTGCAAATACTGCAGCTTAGTATAGTTTGTTTTACATCAAAAACAAAACAGATGTCGTGTGTCGTATTATTTAGTATTTTGAAGTCTTTGTAGCCGTAAATAATGGTGGCGTCCGAACCTAAGGGTGCAAATCTGGTTTGCTCGTTATAAATATCTTTACTGTGGTGGTGTCGCTCCAATATCGTAATGCCTGTTTGTAGACATAGATGATACATAATCCACGGCAATTGACAAAGGCCACCGCCAACTTCAGGAATTACGATTCCATTTTTAATACTTCTGCTTTCTTTAAAACCATTGGCAGCAGATGGATTGCCGACAATTTTATTAAATGAAAATTGTTTTCCAGGCGGAATTATAAGCTGGTTTATTTTTTCTGTTGCCAGGAGAAGATTTTCAATTTTATTTTGAACATACTTGTTTGTTACTATTGGTTGTTGTAAAGTTTGCCTGACTGGTAATACGGTTTTTTTTCCATTTGCAGCTACATATTTCAGGATATTTAAAGTGAGTATATCTTTTATGGAAAGCATACTTACTTTGAGAAATACCTTTACGGATGCCGGTATGTATTGTTTTAGTTTCATTTCTTTTTTGCAAGGACACAATAGTAAGACGAAAATCTTTTTAAAAATGAAGCATATAAAAAAATATCCAACCACAACAAGTACTTTCGAAAGAAAGTTGGAATTCTGTGAATCGGAAAAAATAAAATACCGGTGTAAGTAGTGATTTCAAATTGATGACCAATTTCTTTTTCTATTTCATTTAGGGAATAAGAAGTATTGGCGTGCCAGCCTTTTTTTGTTGGCTTTCTCTTTTTAGATAGAATATCAAAAATAAATAATCCATTATCTGTAAGTTTTTCATGTATTAGAGTTGCCATCTGCTTAAATTCTGCAGGTGTTAAATGCATGATAAC
>JBIKPT010000213.1:0-4314 GCA_044357355.1 Chitinophagales bacterium | reverse complement strand
ATTCCAATTGTAGGACCCATTTTTCAGGGCAAAGGTACGTACCAAATGCAGACTGCTTACATGGCTGGCGTGGTTCGTCCAATGATGGATAACCATCCGGATAACCGTCCTGAAAAATTCCACTGTTATGGCGCCTGGGGCTCAGACCACAAAACAGTATTGCCTAATGCCATTCCGGATGATATTTTGAAAGTAGTCTTTCGGGACTACCAGCCTTTATGTCTGGATATTCCCGGATTTGGAGTTTTTGCCGGAGATTTGATGAGTAGTTTTATGGGAATTACCGGATTGCTTACCAATATTGCTGCTGTTCAACCCAGATATCAAAATCCGCAAAAAAACCATCAGCTAAATGATGGGTTGGCACCCTACTATTCGAGCATTCGTCCGGGTTCGATGGTTATTTCTGAGCCACCGCCGTCGCAGCAATCCTACCTGAATCATATTGATGTGTTGTTGTCTTCCTATGCCTGGAATATCGTGCAGCCGGAAATTGAATATTTTAATAATAATCCGGTTTTGCGTAAAAGAAATCCGACGAATATTATTCAGGTACCTGCATTTGAAAGCAAACCGGTAGCATCTGATGTGCAATTCTTTCAAACCAATACATTGAAAATAAATACTGCTACAAAAAATGCTGTTTATTTAGTTGGTGAATATAATGATGAAGTGTTAACGGTTACCGATGGAAATAATCAGATAGTTAGAAAAATAAATTTGAATATTAAAACACAAGGCATGTATGATATTTTTCATGAAGTTGACTTGTCCTTTTTGCCTTCTGACCAACAATATACATTGAGCAGCACAAAACAATTGACAGGCTTATTAAAAGATGGTATACAGGCAAGTATTCAACTGGATACACATGCAGATAAAGAATTTTATGCAGGCGAACTATTGCCAATAGAAATCACATTAAATAATTGGACTGAAGATATTTCTACGGTTTCTATAAAGGGATATTTAAACAGAAATATGGATGCCAACGGAAATGTTGTTACAGATAAATTAGTACCTATAGAATTTAAATATGACGAGCAAACGCAAACCTATAAGAGCATCACCAGACAGGATTTGCCGGATGGAATTTATAATGTATCTGTTTTTGCAAACGGAAAAGATGTACAGCGATTTGCTGCCACCAGTATCTTAATGCATCAGCAAAAAAACAAGCTATCAACATCAGGAAATTCATTAGTGGTTTTTCCAAATCCGGCAACGGATATAATTACTATTCAGCTTAATGAAACAATAAATGAGCCATGCAGCATTGAAATTTTTGATATACCTGGAAAATTAGTTCTTAAGAAAGATTGGAATGGAACTGCAGGAATGCATCAATTACAATTGTCAACAAAATCTTATAATTTATCGAAAGGCACTTACTTGATTTCTTTATCTGTTAACGGTGCAAGAAAAAATAGTAAGGTATTTGTGATACAATAATTTATTTCTTTTTCTTTTTTTGTGTAAACGTGATTACATCCGATATCAAATAAGATTTAAATAACCCATTTCCTTGGGTTGCTTCCAATGCATATTTTCCGGAAACGCTTGGTGTAAACGAATTTCCAACAGCTACCGGAATTGCATTGGTCCCTTCAATTTTATACCAGGTATAATCAGATAAACCAGGTTTGTTATCACTGATAAGTATGTTTTTTTTCATTGTTACTTTTGGTCTGCGTTGTAAAGCTGCCCATTTTGTCTGGTGTATTTGGTATGAATAATTATAGCTTGGCGCAGAAAGTTTAGCAACAATTTTATCACCATCTGTCATATAAGCCATCTCTTGCAGCGCTTCTACTTTAGATTGAAAATACATACCAAAATCTGTGATACAGATATCACCAAAGCAATCATAACTTCCAAGTGCTTTGCTGAAGGTGTCAATTTGAGGTCTGTAACGACTTACTAATGTTGCTTTTTTATTTAGTTCATCGATATTATACACTAAACCTTCAAAATAATCATGTTTATAGTCTCCATTGGAAAAAACAGAATACAATCCATCTTTGCGTTGCATAAAATCATGCTGTAGATAATAGCCGGCATTTGCAGGAACAGGAATAGCATGGGTAGAATCTTTACCGCCAAATTTCCACATTATCGCGCCGGTTTTTCTGTTTATTTTTCCCAAGCCGATATGGCGAAAGCTGTAAATTAAATTTCCGTCGTTGGCAAAACGAACTGAATTTACATGCGACCAGTTTATTACATCACCATAGATAAGACTGGCATCTTTATATTCCCAAATCATCTCACATGGTGTAAAATGATCTAAAGGATTCCATTTAAAAATGATTGAATCGTATTTGTTTAGTATAATAATGTCATTTACCAATGCAATACGGATGGTGTCTTTATCAAGACCGCTTAAGCATTTTGCATTAATTTGCCTTTGTACCTGATTCGTGATAAGTTTATTACCATCCTTATCAACCTGATAGTCATGCAGGTCAATTTTTCCTCTAATGGTATCCGTAGATTTGTTTTCGTAAGTATAGGTAGAGTCTACGGGTTGTAAGGCGGCAGTATCAATAGTTACAGAGCCATAAAAAGCATTTGGATGAGAACTGAAATAAGTAAGGGTTCCGTTTGCCTCTTGTATTCTGGCGTCCAGTAAAAAACTGGTTCCTACGAAGTTTCCACCTTCATCTTTTTTTATATCGCCCATTTGAAACCAAAGTGGTGGAAACGGAGCAGTTGCTTTTACCAATTGCACCGTGCTGGTTCGTTTTGTGCCTGTATTAGGTAGCATAAAAGGACTGAAATCTTTTGTTGTTAGTAACAGATTTATATCCTTAATTTTGTTTTTGTCATACACCGTGCTGCTAATTGGACATAAGTTATTCAATTGTGCATGCACTGTAAAAATGGAACAAAATAGGATAAGATTTAAGATTGAAATTTTTTTCATGTAGAATAATTTGTTGTCTTAGAATTTGTTTACGGCTGTTACCAGATTTTTAATTTTAAGTATTGCACAATTTCATTATACGGAATAGTTAAGGAAGAAGCACCAACAGCGTAAGGCCCGATTTCATACGTGTTATATACAAATTCAATACCATCTTTTGTAAGTGCGAAATTAGAAGTAAAATGAAATTTTCCATACCGTGGACTATCTTCAAAATCTTCACCTTCACCAAAAACAAAAAAACCTGCATCAGCTAATGATACAGTGTCATCAATCGAATTGTCATTTCTGAAATAGCGCTCACCGATTCTCAGCAAAGCAGTATCTTCTGTATTAAGCAAGTCAGTAATATTAAGTTGTTTTTTGTCTATCAAATCCAGCACAGCGTATTGAATATATGCATTAGGATGTGCGCCACCTTCATATTGTTCAGCGTATTTTTTCAAAGTGATATGCCTTCCTATTTTTGCATAATAAGAAATGCTGTTTTCTCTGTTCCATGCAGCACTTTCGTCATCATAGCTGCCTTGTTGTTTGATTGTTTTATTGTCATCAAAATAGGTGCTTAAATATTGATTTACAGAACTAAAGCTGGATGTGTCTGTCTTGTATAAAACTGTTTTCAGAATGAAGGCATTCAAAAACGAATTTAGAGTTGTGTCTGGCGTTGTAAAAATAGGGTAGCTGATTATGGCTTTCGGACAATGCTTATATTGTACTGTACATGTTGCATCCGTTGTATCAATGTAAAACAAGCTATGATACAGGGTGTCTTTAGACAATACATCATATTCAGCTTGTCTATTACCGGAAGTCGATGGTTTACAGGAAATACAAAGGAAAATTGTACCAACTGATACTAAACAGCATACAAAAATATTTTTGGACATAAACTAGCGATAAGCACTACAAAAGTACAAATCTGGAACTAATTTTTTTCTTTTTGTTCTGTCGTCTGCGGTACGATTTGTTTTTTCGCCAATACTTCTGCTTTTCTTAATTTTCGTTCGATATCCAGTTTTTCTCGGTCAGTGCCTTTATAGTGCAAACGAGTGCCCATCACATAATCCCAAAGCGGAAACGTTACACACCAGTTTTTGTCCTGGTCCGGTGCCATATGATGGTCATAATGCCATGGCAAATATTTATAGCCCCATTCTGGATCTAAATGAGATTTTTTGTGAACACGATAATAATTATATTGCGAGAACCAAACGGCTGATGTAAAACCCGGTGCTACCCAGAAAAATGGAGAAATAGCTACTGCACCTACTGCTAATGCAGCCACTTCTTTGCTTTGTGGGTCCCAGGCGTCTAAAATTCCGTGCTCATAATCAGAATCGCGGAAGTTTTTCTGCATGACCGTTTTGTGGTGCACGGCCCAGTGA
>JBIKPT010000063.1:0-14905 GCA_044357355.1 Chitinophagales bacterium | reverse complement strand
ATCCTGAATGCCTGTTTTAACTTCCAGTAGTTTGGCTTTGTCAGCTTGTTTTATATACACAATTTCTTTTGTATGATTCGATCCGTTATACACGGAATCTTTTGTGGTTACCGCCTGAATTGGAATGGCTACCACACCTGTTTTTGTTTGCGTTCTGACATCCACCGTTGCAGACATTCCTGGTAAGAATGGTTTTTGATTTACGGATAATAAATCTTCATAAGATATTTTTAAGATTCTGATTTTAACCACAAAATTGGTAGATTGATCTGCACTTACCATAGATGAACCGGCACCTTTGGAAGAGTTTGCAACTTGTGTAACAATTCCGGTAAATTTTCTATCCAGATAGGCATCCACTTCAATGGTAGCCGTATCATTTAATTTCACTTTTGTAATTTCGCCTTCACTCACATCCACGCGCACTTCCATGTTTTCAAAATTGGCAATACGCATCATTTCTGTTCCGCTCATTTGTAAGGTTCCAACAACTTTCTCGCCTTTCTTCACGTTTAATAATGAAATGATACCATCCATCGGCGCGTAAATTGTCGTTTTATTTAAATTGATTTTTGCTTCTTTAATCATTGCCTCTGTCGCTTTTATCGTGTACGAAGCTGCATCTGAGGTGTGTTTGGCTGCTTCCAAATCAGCTTTTGCACTTTCTACAGTTGCTTTGGTGGTTTTGTAAGATGCTTCCGCGCTTTCCAAATCTGCTTTGGATATTATTTTTTTAGTGAATAATTCTTGCGCTCGCGTGTAGGCTGCCTTTGCAGTTTCAAATTGTGCTTCTGCCTGAGAAATTATGGCTTTTGCCTGAGCAATTCTAGCTTTAGAGGTGGAAAGTTGTGCTTTTGTATTGTCTAATTGCGCAGCGCTTTGTTCTACTACAGCCTGATAACTTTCCGGCTTGATACGTGCTAATAACTGACCTTTTTTTACTACATCACCTTCTTTAACATACAAATCAATAATTTCACCGGAAACATCGGAACTGATTTTTACTTCTTCTTCAGGATATATTTTTCCGCTGGCCGTAACCGTTTGTATAATTGTTCTGGTTGCCACTGTTTGTAATTCCACTTCTTTTGCGCTGTTGTTTTTTCGGTTCTTAGCTACAAAAAATGCTGCTATCAATGCTGCGATGGTAACAATTCCAAGTATGTACAGAAGTTTGTTATTTTTCATTTTCTTTCTTTTATGCTATAGTTGATATTCCATTCGGAATGTTAGACTAAATTTTCGTGATGTGTTTATAATTCAATTTTTTTACCTTGATAAAAATCTAAAAGTTTAGTATTGAAAAGGTATTCGTATTTCGCTTGTATGAGTTTGGATGCGGAAATGGAAAGATTTGTTTTTGCTAAATTCAATTCCAGTTGACTGATGCTACCTAAATTTAAACGTTCTATCGCATAATTATATGATTTTTCTGAAGTGGTATAGTTCTTTCCGGCAGCTTTAAAATTATCGATTGCAGCTTTCGCTTTTAAATAAGCTTGTTGTATGGTATTGTATAAATTTACTTCCGTTAGTTGCTCTGTTAAAATGGCATTTTGATATTGAAGCTTCGATTGTTTTACGGCAGTTTGCACCTGAAATTTATTGAAAATTGGAACGTTTAAAGACAAGCCTAATGCATAGCTTAAGTTCTGATTCAACTGATTGCTGTACGGATTTTTAGTTTGTGTGGTAATTGTTTCAGGAATCAGCACGCGTTGGAAAGTACCTTCCACAAAACCCACTGCCGTAGAGTTTCCGGTAAGTATCTGATTGGTCGTTTTATTTTGTGTGGTAAAAAATGTATTTAAATTTCCGGACAAACTCAACGTCGGATAATAATTTCCTTTTGCAGCAGCAATTTGTTTTTTAGCACTTTCTATTTTCAGCTGACTGCTTTTTATTTCCGGTCTTAATCCTAAGGCATCTGAATAAATTTTATTGACATCTTCTAAATTGCCGATGGCTAATCCTTCCGGTAATTCCGGAATTTTTATCGTTATATTTTCTTTGGTATCAAGTTGTAAAATAATTTTCAGATTAAGATAAGCAAGGTCCAATTGATTTTGAATCTGCGATATCGTTAAATCTTCGCCGGTAAGCTGAGCATCAATATCTAAAATAGCACGTTCAGCGGCTGCACCTGCTTCAATAAGTGAGTTGGTGCGTTCATACTGTTCCTGAGTAGCCTGACGCTGGTTTTTAGCCTGCTGCAATTGTTCGTTGGCGTTCATAATATTCAGGAATGCCGTTAAGATTTGCAGTTGAATATTATTTTTTAATGTTTCCTGATCTAATTTAAGTGCCTGTAAATCAAGTTTGCTTTTCCTGACATTATTCGGTGTAATCAATCCGTCAAAAATCGGTTGAGTAATATTTAATCCGTAATCCTGATAATGCACCAGTTGTTGTTCGTAAGTTCCTGTAAAAAAGTTGAAGTTATTACCAACTCTAAGGTTGTAATTGGACCCGGCATTAATATTCGGTGAATAATTCATCTTGTTACTCTGAACCGTAGTTTCGCCTAATTGTATGTTCAAGTCTGATTGTTTTAGCTGAATATTGTTTTTCAGAGCGTATTCAATACATTTTTCCCAATCCCAGATTTCCTGACCATTTGTTGTGATAGAAAAAGAAAAAAATATAAAAAATAAGCTAATGAATTTATACAGTTGCTGCATAGGATGGTAAATGTTTTCTCAATAATTAGTTGGAAAATAGAACAGAATATTACACATTACTATTTCCGGCATAAAAGTACGTTTAAAAGTTCTATCTTCAATTACCCAAACCTAAAGAATGTTGGATTTTGATAAATTTTTTATGCAGGAAGCTTTGAAATTAGCTAAAACTGCTTTTGAGGAAGATGAAGTGCCTGTTGGTGCAGTGGTAACTATTGGTGACAAAATAATAGGGAAAGGATATAATCAGGTAGAAAAGCTCAACGATCCTACAGCTCACGCTGAAATATTGGCCATTACTGCGGCCTGTAATTTGCTGGGCAGTAAATATCTGGACAAATGTACACTTTATGTAACCTTGGAACCCTGTATGATGTGTACAGGTGCTATCCGTGAAGCTCAAATACAGAAAGTGGTTTTTGCAGCATCAGATTCATCTCACCGAAAATCCGCACCCAATTTATTTGAACTGAAAGGCGGTTTACTGCAAGAAGAAGCCTCTGAACTGATAAAATCATTTTTTAAGAAAAAACGACTGTAAAATCTCTTACTTAAGGTTGGCATAAAAATTGAATATAGATATTCAGGATTTTTATAAATTTGTATTTTTTGTAGTAAACTATTTAAAATGAAGCAAATAATAACTGTTATCGCAATTTTACTCATCGGGAAATTTTCTGCCAATGCCGCTGAGCCTAATATTTCAGGTATATGGATGGTAGGTGATAAAGATTATAAAATAGAGCTGAAAAGACTCACTTCCGGTGAAATAGAAGGAAGAGTGGTTTGGATGAAAGAACCAAACGACAAAAACGGAAAACCAAGAACAGATGTAGATAATGACAATCCTGCGCTTCGTAATGTACCGGTAATGGGATTAAAGACCGTATATAGTTTCAAATGGGACGAAGCTACAGGTGAATTCATAAATGGAAACGTGTACAAAAAAGGTACGGTTTATTGCGGAAAAATGAAACTGAATACAGATGGTACCTTGCAGTTGCGTGGCTATGTTTGTAAAGTTAAATTTATAGGTAAATCAGATACCTGGACGAGAACCAAACTTTAAATCTTTAAATTCAATCTATTAGTGTAATAAGGCATCAGTAACGATGCCTTATTTTTTTTTAAAATGCTTAGATCTTACATATACCACTTTTTCCACTTCTGCTACTATTTCACCGTTTTCACCGTTCACCGTTGTAGAAAACGTGAAATCGCCTTTGCCATTAGTGTCCGCAAAAGATTTAATCTCAGCAATTTTCTCTTTTGAAATCTCAAAAGTTGCAGATACCGTTTTTAGTCCGGGTTTCTTGAATTTTATATTTGCTGCTTTATCCCAAACAATATAGTCTTTCCCTAGATTTTCCATTAGGATAAACATATAGAAAGGGTCGCACATACTGTACAGCGATCCGCCAAAATGTGTTCCAACAGCATTTCTGTTAAACCATCGCATTTTTAACTGAACACTTATTTGAGTAAATTCTGGATTTACCGACTTTAAGCTAATGCCTGAACCCAGATAAGGAGGATAGAAATTAATCAATTTTATGTTTTTTCGGAGAGAGAACATCGGAAGTTTTTATTATTTTGGTTATTTAACGTCCGAATTTAGCTTTTGGTTGTAACTTTTTGCTTGTAATGTATTTTATTATAGTTTAAACATTTATTTTAGCGCTCAGTTTACCGATGAGAAAAATAATTCTAAGTATAATTTCCTTTTTTGCCCTTACTGCAACTGCTCAGCAACTCAATTATCCGTTGAATTATGAAATGCAGAATCGTTTAGAAAGATATATCAATGCAAATTCTCATTTTATAACGGCAGCAAAGCCCTATAACATGGCAGAAGTTAAAGCAGCCATTGGCGATTCTGCTTTGCAGGAATTAGGTTTTGAAACGGATTCTTCTAAATCAGGTTTCAAATTTGGCATCCAGAAAGGAGATTTGATTTCCGTAGCGTCAAAAAAGCATAAGTTCTATTTTGCCGTCAATCCGGTGCTGGATATGCAATTCGGTTACGATATAAACTACAAAAAGCTTAGATATACTGCTGGTTATGGTGTGAAATTTGATGCCAATTTGGGTAAAAAGGTATCGCTTTCTTTTACGTATCAGGGTGTAACGGAAGATTATTTACAACAAGCCAGCAGCTATGCCGCGCAGTATGGTGTATTAACCGGTTACAGAAAAGCAAATTTTAAGGGAGACCGAATTAACTCGCAGTTGTTTTCCGGTTATTTATCTTATTCACCAAACAAGTATTTTAATCTGCAGGTTGGAAACGACAAACAGTTTTGGGGCGATGGTTACAGATCCATGTTTCTGAGTGACAATGCATCCAATAGTCCGTTTTTAAAATTGACAACCAACTTCTGGCGTATCAAATATGTCTATTTGCTGAATGTAATGCGTTATGGCCCTATAAACGGTTTTAATATAGATAATAATCCTTCTAACTTTAAAACTAAATACGGCACCTACCATCTAATTACAGTAGATGTGGCAAAATGGTTCCAGTTTACATTTTTTGAAGGTGTTACCTGGTTTCACGCAGATTCTAACCGCGTTCGAGGTATTGAATTCAGTTATCTGATTCCGGTAGCATTTATTCGTCCGGTAGAGTTTGCATTAGGTTCACCAGATAACGTTGTGCTGGGTGTAGGAATGAAATTCAAAGCATCACCCAAACAGATTTTCTACACACAAATTATGCTGGATGATATGGACGTAGGTGCGGCAAGAAAAGGTAAGGGGTTTTACAGAACAAAAGTTTCAGCACAGTTTGGTTACAAAACCTACGATATCTTTAAAGTAAAACATCTTGATTTTCAAACAGAATTAAATATTGTACGTCCGTTTGTATACGCTCACAAAGCACCTGAACAGAGTTATACCAATTTCAATCAGTCGCTGACGCATCCTTTAGGTGCAAATTTCTTAGAATCCATTACTTTTATCAATTATTGGCATAGGCACTGGACGGCATCTGCTAAGTTTCAATATGCCGTGCAGGGACTTGATAATACCTATCAGCACAACGGCAGCAATATATTTGTATCAGATTTCCTGATTACACCAAATCTCGGAACAGCTTACGGAAATTATTTCTTACAAGGTGTAAAAACCCGATTGATAAACGTAGAGGCACGCGGAGGCTATTTGATCAATCCTAAAATAAATCTGGCGGTTGAAGCTTTCGTAAATTACAGATACCAGAAAAATGAATTCTGGAAACAAAACAACTTATTTTTAGGAATTAGCTTGCGTACCAATATAACTAACAGGTATACCGACTACTGACTTTCTTTTTTATATTTTTTTGAAAAATAGTTTCATTTTTTTATGGAAATCAGCATGCTTTTGTCTCTCAATAGGTGATGAATAATGAGATTTTTTACGGAATAGCACTGAGTCAGTTAAAAGGCGTTGGAGATGCCAATGCTAAATTACTAATCAGTTATGCTGGTAGTGCGGAAAAATTATTTAAACTGTCTGCTGCAAGATTACAGAAAATTAACGGTGTAGGTCCAAAATTAGCAAGCGCATTTACTGATACGAATGCTGCATTGAAAAGAGCGGAACAGGAACTGAAATTTATTGAAAAACATAAAATAGATACACTGTTTTATTATGATAAACGCTATCCGAAACGCTTGCTTAATTGTACAGATGCACCTTTGTTTATTTTTAGTAAAGGTAATTTCGATTTCAATAAAGAGCGGTTTGTTAATATTGTAGGAACCAGACATGCAACAGAATATGGTAAGGAAATTACAGAATCACTGATAGCCGATTTAGCAGCCTGTCAGGTGAATCTGGTGAGTGGCTTGGCTTTTGGGATTGATGTTTGCGCACACAAAGCTGCACTAAAATATGATATGCAGAATATCGCGGTTTTGGCACATGGATTAGACAGGCTGTATCCTGCACAACACAGAAGTGTAGCAGAAAAGTTGCAGCAGAATGGAGCGTTGGTATCTGATTTTTTAAGTGAAACCAATCCTGACAGACAAAATTTTCCGAGTAGAAATCGAATCGTAGCCGGTATGACAGATGCGACAATCGTAGTGGAATCCGCCATTGCCGGGGGTGCATTAATTACGGCTGAAATTGCCAATAATTACAACAGAGATGTGTTTGCGTTTCCTGGAAAAGTGACAGACGAATATTCAGCAGGCTGTTTGAAGATTATAAAACAGCATAAAGCAAATCTCGTAACCTGCGCGAAAGATATCATAGAATCCATGAACTGGGATATTAATGTAAGTACAGTAAAGAAAGAGATAATACAGCAGCAGTTATTTGTAGATCTAAATGGTAATGAAAAAAATGTATACGATATTTTAAAAGAAAATGAAAAATTGCATATTGATGATTTGTCGGTGAAAGTTCAATTGTCACTAAGTGTACTTTCCGGTATTTTATTGCAAATGGAAATGAAAGGTCTCATTTCCAGCCTTCCCGGAAAGATATATAAATTGGTCTGTTGATGCGGTTTTATTTTTATAGTACAAAATATGTGGCTTTTTGCTACTGACTAGTTACTACTGATTAATTGGTATTTTTACAGAAACCAATTAAAACAGCGTTAATGCATTAATAAATTTGTGAATTAGAATATGCAAGGTCAATATTCAGACATAAATTTGCTTATCATTTTTTTTTATGTATAAACGAAATTACAAACGAGTGGAAAAAAATACCGATGGTACGTTTACGTATCAGGTATTGGATATTGATTCCTATGATATTTTTGAAGAACCTCTGGAGATAGTTGTTACGGATATAAATTTTCTGCCACAAATGGGTGATATTCTGGATGTGCTGGGATATGTTCCGGATACCAGGTATTTTTTCCATCAGTGCAAGGATATTATCTCTGTTCCTGAAAAACATATCAATAACAAAGGACAAGGTAAGTTTGCATTTCAGGCATATTTTCATAATTTTCCGGATTCTGTTTTATCTATTAATAATAATGCACTGGTCGTGTTGGTTTTGCACCCGCAGAAAACAAATGAAAACGGGAAACGTGAATATAATGTAGTTGGTTATATCCATGTGAATCGAATGGATGTATATCATGAAGGCGAACGATTTGATGCGTATTATTATAATATGCTTCGGGTAAGCGAGCGTGTGGAGAACAACAAAAAAATCTACCGACGTAAAAAGATATTTACCTTAATGTTCAGCATTATGCATAGCATAGTAGGAGTGGAGGAAAATATTGCTTTTACGTATGGTGCCATGGGAAAAGAAAATCAGGCAATCAATGAAGCGCTGGAATTAAATACCAAGTTGTATGAAAAGCATTACGAAAAATGGGCTTTTTCCAATAATACACATATCAATAAAGTATTCGGAAATAAGGATGCGTTTAAAAAGTGTATTGATATTACCAATGATAAAGAAAAACTGAAAGTATTTTATCAGAAACTACGCAAGCAAAAAGAGCATTATGCATTCTATCATATCAAATCAGAAGAAGAATTTATAAGCACAATAGAAAAAATATGCGCATATTCTAAATCTTCGAGAGTATATATGGTTCCTGATGCAAATGGCAATATGGATGCGGTTTGTTTTGCCATCAACTGGGGCGAATATTTTGCTTTCCAATTAGAAAATCCGCAAGGCTTATTCAAAGCATTGGCTAAGCTGAAACTGACGGATAATATTTTATATCCGATTATGATTACCGGAACACCCGAAAACGTGGATACTTTATTGCGAGGTATTGCCTCTCACTACAATAAAACCTACAAATGCAAAGTCACGAACCTGAATTCTTATGCCGGTGATCCTTATCAGAAAACAAAGAAAAGTATTCTCAACGATGAGTATTTGTTTTTGATTATCTGTAATGATGTTGAAAAATTGGAAGCGATAAAGAACCGTTCTCGTGGTAATGATGGAAATGTGAAATTATTTATTGATGTACCATTGTTGTAATTGTAATATTCCAATCTGTATAAAAAAAATGCCATCAATTTATGATGGCATTTTTTAGTTATTCTAAGAAAACTAGAGTGTCATTTCAGTAATCTCACCTTCAATAATTAATTTTCCTTCAGTGGCTTTTTGAATCTCTTCCACGGTCACACCTGGCGCACGTTCCAATAGTTTGAAGCCATCTTTGGTTACTTCTATTACAGCCAGTTCCGTTACAATTTTTTTTACGCAACCGATGCCTGTTAAAGGCAAAGAGCATTTAGGTAATAGCTTGCTTTCACCGGCTTTGTTAACGTGCTGCATGGCCACAATGATATTTTTTGCAGAGGCTACTAAATCCATGGCACCTCCCATTCCTTTGACCATTTTTCCCGGAATTTTCCAGTTGGCTATATCACCGGTTTCGGAAACTTCCATGGCACCCAATACCGTTAAATCCACATGTTCGCCGCGTATCATGGCGAAACTGGTAGCAGAGTCAAAATAAACACCACCAGGCAAAATGGTAACCGTTTGTTTTCCTGCATTAATTACATCGGCATCTTCTTCACCTTCTAAAGGAAATGGTCCCATACCCAACATGCCGTTTTCCGATTGAAAAGTAACATTCATTCCATCAGGAACATAGTTGGCCACCAATGTTGGTATGCCGATACCAAGGTTGACATAAAACCCGTCTTGTAATTCTCTGGCTATCCTTTTAGCAATTCCGTTTTTATCTAACATGATTATCTTTTTTGTACGGTTCTCTGTTCAATTCTTTTTTCAAAATGCTCACCCTGGAAAATTCGTTTTATAAAAATTCCAGGCGTATGTATTTGGTCAGGATCCAGCTCGCCTGCAGGAACTAATTCTTCTACTTCAGCAATGGTTATTTTTCCGGCACCGGCCATTGGTAAATTAAAATTACGAGTAGCAGCACGATATATTAAATTTCCGTTGGTGTCGCCTTTCCATGCTTTTATAATAGAAAAATCTGCATGAAAACGTTGCTCCATGATGTACATTTTTCCGTCAAACTCACGTACTTCTTTTCCAATGGCAACTTCCGTTCCGTATCCAGCCGGTGTAAAAAAAGCAGGAATGCCTGCTGCGGTAGCTCGGCAACGTTCTGCCAGTGTACCTTGCGGTATTAATTCCACTTCCAGTTCTCCATTTAATAACTGACGTTCAAATTCTGCATTTTCTCCAACATAAGAAGAAATCATTTTTTTAATCTGATGTTGTTTTAGCAATAAGCCTAATCCAAAGTCATCCACACCTGCATTGTTGGAAATGCAGGTAAGATCTTTAACTCCTTTTTTTACTAATGCGGCAATGCTGTTTTCCGGAATGCCACATAACCCAAAACCACCTAAAATGACCGTCATATTATCGGTGAGGTCATGAATGGCTTCGTCGGCATTTTTAAATATTTTACTCATGGTTTAATTTTCTTCTGGTGAATAATTAATTTTTTTCTTTTCTGTTTATTCGCCGTATTCGTCTGCTGTTAAAGAAAGCTTGTTTTTTCAGTTCTTCCTGAGTGAAAACTTCCGGATGAACACCGTTGTCAATGTTTCTGTCTGCTTTAGGTTTCGAAAATTCATCAGCGAGTTCTGAAAATTTTTGTTGTAGTGCATTTAAGCTCCATTGTCCGAAAACATTATGGCCGGCTTCATATAATTGCAGTTGGTATTCTTCATAGGTGGTGATATAGCCATTGTACTCATTAGAATAGGGTGCTAATATCACGTATTCAATACCTTTAGCTTTCAATGCATCTTCCAGTGTTTTTTTTAAGCGCCAGCTTGCCACAGTGGTGATTTCAAATGGAAATGCACAAATACCGATAGTACCGATTTTTAAAATCTGCAGCGTCAAAACTTGCGGAGTCCATGGATTTTGAGAATCAAATCCGCCTTGCTTCGACATTTTTTTTATATTGAGAATGGTTTCATCAATAAAAGCAGGCAAGGGCAATTTTGATGCATCAAAGTTTCCCAGGAATTTGCGCTCGCCGCTGGCAACACCAATATCTTTTACAGATTGTGCTTTGTTTTTTCGTTCAATAAACTGCTGATATGCGCCACCTTGTTTTATGGCTTCGTTTAACTCTTTAGTTCGTGTGTTTCTGGCAATACCTCTGGCTATTTTACCTAAAAAGAGCGGTAATCCCGGGCCATCCATTTGTGAGCCTTCCAAAAAGGCAATACCCATACAAGATGGACTTGTCACACAGTTAGTTTGTCCATTTGTAAATTTCGGATTCAAATCAATCTTGCTAAAGTCAACATAAACTGATATACTGTCGATTGTTTCATCTGCTAAAGTTATAATACTGTTTTCTGTAATTTCTTTTGCTTTTTCGTACTGCAGGTTGCCGTTGAATTTTGAACTCTTCAGATCATCCTGAAAATAACCTTCCCATTTTCCGCGTTGCGTCGATAATTTCCTGTTATATTTTACCCTTGCAGATACATCACCGCATGCACCTTGTGCAAATGCAGCGACGTAATGCAGGTTTTCTTTGTGGAAACTTTCTTCCAGATAGGATGCAGCATAACCTTTATTATCTGAATTAAGTTTATAGTAGTTGTTCGGCAAATTGGAAGTATGCACTGCAAACCAGTTGATACTGCCCATAGGCTGACCGGTTTCTGAAATGAATTGCATGAGTATCATTTCTTTGTCGACTGCTAAATGCCTTGTGTCCTGAGTAAGCTTTTTTACTTCGGGATTGGCGTTGTAAGCATCAATTACACGATTAAAGCTAACGGGTATATCCGGCGAAAATGAACTTTTTCCTAATTGAATGTTAGCTTTTTGTTTATTTTTTTCAGCTTCCAGAATAGACACAATGATGCCATTTACAATTTTATCGTAGACTCCTTTATGAAATCCCGGAGTAGACATGTTATAAATTACATGATAAGAAAATCCGCTTGGACCGCAATGTGTATGTTGTGCAGAAAGGAGTAAATTGCTCGTATTGTATTGTAAATCAGGATGGTTTACATTTAAATAGTCTAAAACACCTTGTTTTAAAGAAGGTGTGATAAAGCCTAATTCACAGTTGACAAAACATACTTTCTGACTTTTGTCTAACTGTTCAAATACAAAAGCACGGGAGTAAAGTGGTGTATCAATTGCCATAACATGGTGTTGTGGTAACCCGTATCCCAACAGTCCAGTTCCTTTAAAAAATGCGGTAATATCACCTTTTCCTGTTCCTATGAATAACATTTTGTAATTTTACGACAAAATACAAATTCGTATCCAATAAAAAAATGATAGTTGTAAGATTAAATGGCGGTTTAGGAAATCAGCTTTTTCAATACGCCACAGGGAGACACTTAGCACATTTGAATAATTCAGAATTATTTTTGGATACTTCTTATTTACTATCCACGAACAAATACGCCAGCAACTGGAACTATGAATTAGATGCATTTAATATAGTCAGCAAAATTGCGGATGAAAAAATCTTACATAACTTTCATGGCAGTGATTTTTCAACAAGCGAACGAGTACTGACCAGAATCATATCTCTCGGAAAAAACAGAAAGTATAAGTTTGATGAATACGGCTATGATGAACATGTGCTTGAATTAATAGGAAATTATTACATACGCGGTTATTTTCAATCGGAGAAATATTTTAAATCTATTTCAGATATAATACGAAAGGATTTAACACTGAAACAAGAATTTATTCCTAAGGATCAGGTGTTGATTGATAAAATTACCGGAACAACATCTGTTTCCATTCATATTCGCCGTGGTGACTATATCCGTAATTTATCATCCATGGATGCCCACGGGTTATGTTCTAAAGATTACTACACCAAATCCATTGAGTTTATAAAAAGAGAACTGGGGGAAGATATTCATTTCTATTTTTTTACGGATGATGAAGAATGGATTAACCGTGAAATGAGATGGGATATTAATTGCACCTTAATTTCCGGAAAAACGACTGTTGAAGATTTTTACCTGATGAGTTTATGTAAGCACAATATTATTGCGAACAGTACATTCAGTTGGTGGGCAGCCTGGTTAAATGTCAACCCTGACAAAAAGGTAATCATTCCGAAGCACTGGAGAACCAACGTAAAAACGGAAGACATCAACCTGAGTCCGTCAAAGTGGTTGATTAAATAAAGATCTCACTGATTTATTTAAAACATTAATCGAAAAATACGATTTGAAAAAAGTAATCGAACATATCAAGCAGCTATCTTTTTACAATACGCTCAGACATGGTTCGGTTTACATGTTATCTTTTATAGTTATTCAATTTGTAATGGTATTATCTATACCTGTTTTTACAAAGTTACTGACACCATCTGACTTCGGAATTTATGAAGTTTATAACAATACGGTTAGATTTTTGGCGGTTATCATTTCTTTGAATTTGTATGCCGGATTTTATCGGTATTATTTTGAAGAACACTTAGATAAACGACTGCTGATGCAATTTTTACTCAGGATTGCATGTGTAGCGTTTATTATTGGTGTTTTAATCTTATGCTTTTTTAAGGAACAATTATTCCAGTTGACAAATTTACCGGAAGAGCTTTTTATCTGGATAGTAATTGGTGTTTTTTCTACTATAATTTTTAATTTTTTTACAACTTATAATAACGCACAGCAATTCAGTACCAGAGCCGGAATCTGGAATCTGGTTAGTCAGCTTTTAAGAGTTGGATTTGCAATCCTATTTGTCTTCTTTATAAGCAGAAATTATTTTGGAAGAATTGCCGGTGAGAATTTAATTCTCTTCATCGTTTCTGTACTCATTATTCTGATTTACTTTCGGAAATATATAGGACGAAAGGAAGAGCTGCCCGGAAAATTACAGATTGTCAAATATGCAGCCGGATTTATTCCGATTGGACTTAGCAGTTACATTGTTAGCTATGTTGATTTGATTTTGATTAATAATATTCAGGGAAGCACAGCCTCAGGTGTTTATAGTTATGCTTATAAGTTTGCAGTCATTTATTCTGGTTTTTCTCAGGCTTTTGTTACTGCAAACAGGCCCAATTTGTTTAAGTTATTAAAAGAAAACAATGCGAAGGAAGTTGTTAGCCAGATGCGCAGTATGTTTAAGTTAATCACGCTGCTTTCCTGTTTTTTTATATTCTTTGCCGCAGATGCCGGAAGGATATTATCTCTTAAAAAAGAGTTTGATGTAGCCTTGCATTTGCTGCCGGTTTTAATATTGGCTTATGTGTTTTCTGACATTGCAGAGATTTATAATTTCTTCCTGTATTATTCCAAAAAAGTAAAATTATTTTATGTGAGTTTTGCCACCACTGCAGTAGTTAATTTTGGGCTGAATCTGATATTGATACCGAGATACGGATATGAGGTTGCAGCATATACCACCTTGGTTTCATTTATGATATTATTTATAACTACTTATTGGGTTTGTAAATTCTATACGAATCTTACCATTCCGAGATGGACAGTGTTTCTGGATTATATAATCATAATAGTATTAGCCATTGGGATTGGATACTTTCTTAGTAATTTTATATTGAATATATGGTTGTTGATATTGATAAAACTGATTGTTTTTTCAGCAATACTTTTATACTTGTTCTACGATAAAATAGTATCAGTTTTATCAGCTTTAAAAAGCAATAAGTAGTAATAATTAACCCTTTAATACTTGCTTTAAAACACTGATTTTAGAGTATTTTCCTATTGCATTTTTAAGGCTGTATATTCTGTTATAATTGTTTTGCCAATAATCGTCCAGATTTTGTTTTACAGATGCAGGAACCGCAACAATTACATCTTCAACTATTGTAGTTGTATAACTTGGAAAATGATTGTTTATAAGTAAAAATATTTCATCAATTCTTGGCCAATCATTAGCATTGTGCGGTGGAGGCAACGGACCCAAAAAACACCTGGCATCATCTATTAATATAATACTGTCTTTGGTTTTACTGATAGCCATTAGTTCATTCATCAACGGACATTCATCCTCTTTTCCGCCCGCACCCATGCACCAATGACCATCCAGCCAAAAGATACTTTGTCCTTCCAGTTTATTTACTAATTCAGGTAGTACGTCTTTGCTGTTTCCGTGTAAGAATTTTATATTTTTTGGTGCATCTTTTCTTGAAGAAGTTTCCTCGTAAAGTTCCTTATTGAGTTCAATAGTAAATACATTATCAAAATGCTTTGCTGCCCAAAAGGATGAGTTTCCTTTGTAAGTTCCTGTTTCAATAAAATTATTTACGTTGTTGTTTTTTACTAAATTAAGAA
>JBIKPT010000012.1:0-29958 GCA_044357355.1 Chitinophagales bacterium | reverse complement strand
GCACAATTTCACTGCATTGAATATGCCGGAAGATCATCCTGCGCGCGACATGCAGGACACGTTTTTTATCAACGTAAATCCGGATGTGGTGCTGCGTACACATACATCTTCCGTGCAGGTGCGTGTGATGGAAAACCAAAAACCACCGATTCGTATTCTATCGCCTGGAAGAGTGTTCAGAAATGAAACCATTTCCGCGCGTTCTCATTGCTTTTTCCATCAGGTAGAAGGTTTGTATATTGATGAAGATGTTTCCTTTGCCGATTTATTGCAAACACTCGATTTCTTTGTGAAAGAATTATTCGGACAAGATATTAAAATAAAAGTTCGACCATCTTATTTTCCATTTACTGAGCCAAGTGCAGAAGTGGATGTAACTTGTTTCATTTGTGGAGGCAAAGGTTGTAATGTATGTAAATATTCAGGTTGGGTAGAAATTTTAGGCTGCGGCATGGTGGATCCGAAAGTATTGGAAAACTGCAATATCGATGCTAAGAAATATTCAGGATTTGCCTTCGGAATGGGTGTTGAACGTATTACGATGTTGAAATACCAGATAAAAGATATTCGCTTATTATCAGAAAATGACACAAGATTTTTAGAGCAGTTTAAAGCTGCGCGATAATAATATTCTACAAACTAAAACTTTCACCACAACTGCAGGTACGCGATGCATTAGGATTATTGAAGTAAAATCCTTTTCCATCTAAGCCTTCGGAGAAATCTAACTCGGTTCCTAATAAGTATAAAATACTTTTCGGATCTACGACTAATTTGATGCCTTTGTCTTCAAATACTTCATCTGTTGGTTGTGTCTGGTCGTCAAATTTCATATTGTAAGATAAACCACTGCAACCACCACTTGTTACGGAAACACGTACAAAATGATTTCCTGAAAGATTATCTTCTTTCCACATGTTGTGCACACGTTCTTTTGCTTTTTCTGAGATGAATATCATGTTTTAGATGTAAGTCGTGAGTAATAAGTCGTAAGTATCAACTGTAATTTATAACAAAAAAAATCAAAATAAGGTTCAATTACGAAATCACCTCAAACCTTGTATACGGTACCAACGCTTTAGGAATCTTAATACCTTCTTCCGTTTGATGGTTTTCCAATAAACTTGCAACAATACGCGGCAACGCCAACGCACTTCCGTTTAAAGTATGCGCCAGTGCTTTTTTGTTTTCCGCATCTTTGGTGCGCAATTTCAATCGGTTTGCCTGAAATGTTTCAAAATTAGAAACCGAACTCACTTCCAGCCAGCGTTCCTGTGCTGCAGAATAGACTTCAAAGTCATACGTTAATGCTGCAGTGAAGGACATATCGCCACCGCATAAGCGCAAAATCCGGTAAGGTAATTCTAAGGCTTTCAATAAGCTTTCGACGTGTTTCAGCATTTCTTCCAAAGCAGCATACGAGTTTTCCGGTTTTTCAATGCGTACAATTTCCACTTTGTCAAACTGGTGTAAACGATTCAGGCCACGCACATCTTTGCCATAACTACCAGCTTCACGGCGAAAACAAGGCGTGTAGCCAACATTCTTTATCGGCAGATTTCGTTCATCAATGATTTCATCGCGGTATAAATTGGTAATTGGCACTTCTGCTGTCGGAATCAAATACAAATTATCTGTTGCATCGTGATACATTTGTCCGTCTTTATCCGGTAATTGTCCTGTTCCATATGCAGAGTCTTCATTTACCATATGCGGCACCTGCACTTCGTTATAACCTGCTGCAATGGCATTGTCCAAAAAGAAGCTGATTAACGCACGTTGCAAAGCAGCACCTTTTCCTTTATATACAGGAAAACCCGCACCGGTAATTTTATTGCCTAATTCAAAATCAATTAAATCATATTTCTTTGCCAAATCCCAATGAGGAAGTGCGTTGGCGTGCAATTTTGGAAATTCTGTAACGGAAAATGCCACGTCATTTTCTTCCGGTGTTTTTCCTTTTGGAACACTTGCATTTGGAAAATTCGGTAAAGTTACAAGTTTATCGAAAATCGCCGTTTCCAGTTCTGCTAATTCCAGTTCCAGCTTGTCTGCATTCTCTTTGATGTCTGCAATTTTTAATTTTAACTGTTCGGCCTCTTCTTTTTTACCTTCTTTCATTAAGCCACCAATTTCTTTCGATAAAGAATTGCGTTGTGATAAAAAATCATCCAGATAAGATTTTACCAATTTCCGTTTGTCATCCAGCGCAATAATTTCATCCACCAAATGAATGTCTTTAAAGTTTTTGTGCGCTAAACGTTCTTTCGCAAACGGAGTATCTTTTCGTAATTGGTCTAAAGTGAGCATTTTTTTAAAATTGTTTTGCAAAGATAAGTTTTAACAAATTGCTAACACTGAAATACCTTATAAATCGGCATTTTTTCAAAAAAAAGTAACATAAAAGGCACTTTTTACATAAATGTTTCGTTAATTTGCATTATCAATCAATATAGCCTCGCGTTTTATTGACCAATCACTAACGAATTTCAGAATCCACATTTCATGTTTTTCCATTTCCAACTTAACTAGTTTGACGTATGTACGATATTTCCACTTTAACAGAAATGTTAATCCCTGAATTAAAAGAAATAGCTGAAAATTTATTGGTACCAAAAGCAAAAATTAGCAAATCCAAGAAGCCTGAATTAATTGAACTTATCCTCAAAAAACAAGATATGCAAGAAGAGTCTAAAGATGAAGAAGTAGTAATAAAGACAGATGCTACAGAAGAAAACTCCACTAAAGAAAAAAAAGAACGTGTACGAATACCGCGCAAAGTAGCAGAAAAAGTAACGCCGGGAAAGAAAGCGAAAGAAAATCCTTTTTCTGACAGAAATGCGATGAATGCTGAGTTTGCTAAAGAAGAAATGGTGACTACACCGGAGAAAACTGTTTATCAGCCAAAACAACAGGAAGAAATTATAAAGGAAGACAAACAGGAAGCAGCAGCAACAGAAAAACAAGAAAAACAAGAAAAACCCGAAAGACAAGAGAGACAGGTATTTAAAAAAGAAGTACAACAGGAAAAAAGTGCGAATGTAGCGGATGAGTCAGATGAATATCCTGCACAGGAAGAAAGAAAAGTCGATTTTAATATAGATTTAGATGGCGTTATTTTAGGAGAAGGTGTGTTGGAAATTATACCGGAAGGCTATGGTTTCCTGCGTTCTTCAGATTATAACTATCTATCTTCGCCGGATGATGTATATGTGTCTCCGTCACAGATTAAATTAATAGGATTAAAAACCGGTGATACCATTGTCGGTAATATCCGACCTCCAAAAGAAGGAGAAAAATACTTTGCATTGCTGCGTGTAGAATCTATCAACGGAAAAACACCGCAGGAAATCAGAGACAGAATTCCGTTTGATTATCTGACACCATTATTTCCAACAGAAAAATTAGATCTTTTTCAGGAAGCATCTAACTATTCAACCCGAATTGTGGATTTATTTACGCCAATAGGAAAAGGTCAGCGTGGTATGATTGTGGCACAGCCTAAGACAGGTAAAACGATGTTGCTGAAAGATATCGCCAACTCTATTGCTAAAAACCATCCTGAAGTTTATTTAATTATCTTATTAATAGACGAACGTCCTGAAGAGGTGACAGATATGCAACGCAGTGTAAATGCAGAAGTGGTGGCATCTACCTTTGACGAACCTGCCGACAGACACGTAAAAGTGGCCAGTATCGTATTGCAGAAAGCAAAACGTCTGGTAGAATGCGGCCACGATGTGGTGATTCTATTGGATTCAATTACACGTTTGGCTCGTGCATATAATACCGTTGCGCCATCTTCAGGAAAAGTATTGTCTGGTGGTGTGGAAGCAAATGCATTACACAAACCAAAACAATTCTTCGGTGCTGCCAGAAATATTGAAAATGGCGGATCATTAACGATTATTGCCACCGCATTGACGGAAACTGGTTCTAAAATGGACGAGGTAATCTTTGAGGAATTTAAAGGAACCGGTAACATGGAGCTTCAATTGGAAAGAAAATTGTCCAATCGACGTATTTTCCCGGCAATTGACGTGGTTTCTTCGTCAACCCGAAGAGATGATTTATTGCTGGATAAAGATACCTTGCAGAAAATGTGGGTGTTACGTAACCATTTAGCAGATATGAATTCGGAAGAATCGATGAAATTCCTGTTGCAGCAGATGAAAGGTACTCGCAGCAATGAAGAGTTTTTGATGACGATGAACCGATAACAATTAGATAATTAACCAATTAGCTAATTAGCTAATAAAAATGAAAGATTTTAAATACTAATTTGTATCTTTGCATCCCGAAAATATCGGGACGAATTTTAGAAAATCATTCTATAATTCACTAATTCTATAATTCACTAATTGAAATAAGATGAAAAGAACGTTTCAACCATCAGTAAGAAAAAGAAAAAACAAGCATGGTTTCCGTGAGCGTATGGCAACCAAAGGTGGTCGTGCCGTATTAAACGCGCGGCGTGCTAAAGGAAGAAAAAAATTATCAATTTCTGACGAAAGAAAAGGAAAATAATAGCTGGAACAGTTAACAACCAACGGTTTAGCTTCAAAAAAGATGAACGCCTGAAAAGCAAAAAACGCATCGACGAGCTTTTCAGTGATAAAATTTTTGTTCAAAATCCAACTTTAAGAATATACTTTAAACAAGTAGAACTAGATTGCGCCTTTCCGGCGCAATTTGCTTTTGCAGCACCTAAGAAAAATTTTCCAAATGCGGTTGACAGAAACCGATTAAAACGCCTGATGCGCGAAAGCGTGCGTTTGCAAAAGCCCGATTTTTATAAAGCCTTACAGGAAAAAAACAAAGAAGTCATTTTACTGCTCAGTTATCATGCAAAAACTGTTGCTGATTTTAAAACAGTGGATGCTGCGGTGACGCAATTGCTGAAGAAAATGCTTAACGAATTATAATGAAACTAAACTTTAAGTTATATTGTTAATCATTTGATAATTAGATGCAGCTTTTAAGAAAAATATTGATCTTTCCGTTCGTCTTGCTGATACAGATTTATAAGTATTCTGTATCACCCTTGCTGGGAGAAAACAAATGCCGTTATCAGCCATCTTGTTCTACCTATGCTATTGAGGCCTTAAAAAAGCATGGATTATTCAAAGGCGGATACCTGGCGGCAAAACGAATTTTATCCTGTCATCCATGGGGCGGCAGTGGCTTTGATCCGGTTCCGTAGTTTATTTGTATTTTTTAACCATTCGTAAATACTATTTTTAGTAGTTTTAAAGTTCATTAAAAGAGCATCTGTAAAAACTCATTTTTAAAATTAATTACCATGAAAAAATTATTCACCATACTGTGTTTGTGTTTACTGCTTAATGCAAGAGCTGCTGATCAGGATCGCTATTTTGAGATTGCAAAAAACATGGAATTGTTCACGCAATTATATAAAGAGTTGAATACGTATTACGTCGATGATGTAGATCCGAACAAATTAATGACAGACGGCATTAATAAAATGCTGGATGGCCTGGATCCTTTTACCAACTATATTACCGGTGCAGATTTAGATGAGTATCAGTTACAAACAACCGGAAAATATGGCGGCATCGGTGCACGTATTGCAAAAATGGGCGATTATGTAGTCATTACAGATCCTTACGAAGGATATCCGGCACAAAAAGCAGGATTGCAGGCTGGTGACCAGATTCTGGAAATTGACGGTAAGGTATCCACTAAATATAATTCTGATGAAGTTAGTCAATTACTAAAAGGAGAACCTGGTACTAAAATCACTATTAAAGTGAAAAAAGCAATTACCAATGAGGAAAAAACACTGACGTTTAACAGAGAAGAAATAAAGATTGAAAATGTTCCTTACTTTGGAATGGTAAATGATAAGGTAGGCTATATAAAGCTGACCATGTTCACGGATAATGCTTCTCAGGAAGTACAGGATGCATTGAAAGAGCTGAAAAAAAATCCGAATATCAAAGGTGTTATCTTAGACTTACGTGGCAATGGCGGCGGATTGCTGAATGAAGCTATTAATATCTGCAATACTTTTGTAGATAAAGGCACCAATATCGTAAACACAAAAGGAAAGATACAGGAAGCAAATTTTCAATATGCAACCACCGGAAAACCTGTTGATACAGAAATTCCATTGGCAGTACTAACAGATGGTGGTTCTGCTTCTGCTTCGGAAATCGTTTCAGGCTCTATCCAGGATTTGGACCGTGGTGTTATTATCGGACAAAACACATATGGAAAAGGCCTGGTGCAAGTAACAAAACCTGTGGCTTACAAATCAAAATTAAAAGTGACGATTTCTAAATACTATATTCCAAGTGGAAGATGCATTCAACGAATCGATTATTCGCACAGAAGTGCAGACGGTATTGCCAGCGCATTGCCTGATTCTTTGCGCAAAGAATACAGAACAAAAGCAGGAAGGATAGTTAAAGACGGAGCTGGCATTGAACCGGATGTAAAAACAGAAGAACAGAAAATATCACAAATAGCAATTGCATTATACACCAATAACCATATTTTCCAGTTTGCCAACCAATATAAACACGACCATACGGCTTTGCGCGACGGCAATAATTTTACATTAATGGATGAAGAATTCAATTTATTTTCAGACTATTTAAAAGGCAAAGAATATGAGTATACCACTCAAAGTGAAGTGAAGCTGGAAGATTTGAAAAAGAGCATTAAAGATGACAGCTATTCCGATGATGTACAAAAAGTAATCAAAGACCTGGAAACACAAATCAAACACGATAAATCAAAAGATTTACTGAAAAATAAAGCTGAAATAAAACGATTGCTGGAGCAGGAAATTGTTAGCCGATATACTTATGAAAAAGGTAGAATCGCTAACAGCTTAAAAGAAGATGAAGAAGTTAAAAAAGCCGTTGAATTATTAAGTGACGGGTTGAAATATAAATCCATCCTGACAGCTAAAAAATAGAAAGCAGTAATTTTGATTAAAGAGTTGAATTTGTCTGAAAATCCGGTTTATATTCTATGTATTGAAACAGCTAATGCTGTTACCTCTGTAGCGATTTCTAAAGACGGACATTGTATAGCATTTAAAGAATTGCTGGAATCCAATAAAGCAGCAGATGCATTACATGCAATGTTGGAAACATTAATGACGGCTGCCGGTTTATCTTTTTCCAATTTAAGTGCCATATGCATAAGCGCAGGTCCTGGTTCATACACCGGATTGCGCATAGCCGCTTCGGCAGCAAAAGGCTATTGTTTTTCGTTAGATATCCCATTGATACCTGTATCTACACTGGAAGCAATGGTAAGAGGAATTCAGACAAGGTATAATCAAATTGATTTTGATGTGTTCATACCTATGATTGACGCAAGAAGAATGGAAGTTTTTACGTCTTTCTACGATAAAAATTTGCAAGTAGTACAATTTTTTCCCAGCTTAATTATTGACGAAAACTTTAATAATTTACTGGAATCGGGAAAAAAATATTTACTTTTCGGAAACGGCGCCAATAAAGCAGTACCTACAATAAATGTAGATACAACAATGGTGTTTGACGGATTTGCACCAAGCGCTCAAGACCTTTGTTTGCTGGCATTTTCGAGCTTTGTCAAGAACGATTTTGCAGATATTGCCTACTTCGAACCGAACTATTCAAAAGCATTTTATTCTACTCAGAATTTAAAGAATAATTTTTTAACATAAAAAAATATGAATTTAATCTTTCACATGCAACCATTCAGAATTAAAACTATTCTTATTATTTGGCATGCTATTAGATGTGCCAAGATTAGAATCTTTTAAAATGAAAACGAACATGTTAGTAAACAGCAAAAGCATCACGCAACCAGAATTGAGAATTGATTTTCAGGTTCTCCGTAAATCCGTTTTAGTATTACGTGCTGTGAATCATAAATTACGCCAGGAAATGATACGTCTGATAAATCAGGAAGGTAAAATGACCGTTACTGATTTATATGTTAAACTAAGACTGGAACAATCCGTTGCATCTCAACATCTGGCATTGCTCAGAAGAGCAGGTGTGGTCTATACTTTAAGAGACGGAAAATATATTTACTATTCTATTGATCACGACAGATTGGAAGAAATATCCAGATTAATGAATGAATTAGTGAAATAACACCTAAATTCTTGTTGTAAATCAATTTTAAGAAAACTTTTACTGTTTTCTTTTGTTATTCATATGTTTTATGTTAAATATTTAGAATAGTCAATATATTTGATTTTTATTCCCAAATATTTCTATATATTTGTAGCAAACTAAATTGTAAAAAAGTTTTTATGGAAAATTTTGAATTTAACACAGAAAAGATCGAGAAAGCCGCAGAGCTTTTGAGAGCAGTGGCGCATCACCTGAGATTAAAAATCATCAAGCTGATCCACGAAAAAAAAGAAGTAAATGTAAATGTGATTTACAACACGCTTAAAATTGAGCAATCCATTACTTCTCAGCATTTAAAAATCCTGAGAGGTGTTGATGTTGTTCGTACAAGAAGAGATGGTAAGAAAATTTACTACTCATTAAACTACGATCGCCTGGAAGCCATGCACCGTGGAATTGACTTGTTCGAAGAATGGACGCAAGCGCGTAAAGCAACAAAAAAGAAAAAATAATACACTTACTTTTTCAAAACAAACAGAAAACTATTATTTGTCGTAATTTAGACAAGTAATAGTTTTCTTATTTTATGGCAGATTTAGTAAATGAATTTAATGACTATCGTTCTAAAATGAACGAAGTAATTCTGGAGCAGAAAAATTTAACGCTCAACCGTTTCTTCAACCTCGATATGCATGCTTATGCAGACGGAGCAATTGATGCTAAAACAAAAGAAATGCTCGGACTGGTAGCCTCTATGGTCCTGCGTTGCGATGATTGTATAAAATACCATCTCGGTAAGTCACATGAAGCAGGTGTCACCACAGAACAAATCTATGAAGTCTTTGCAATTGCCAACCTGGTAGGTGGAAGTATCTGTATTCCGCATACACGCAGAGCAGCAGAATACTGGCAAGCATTGCAATTAAAATAATTAAACAATTAGAGAAAGGTAGAATCTCCGGTATTAATCTTGAATAAAGAGGAGATTCTATAAGTATCCAATTCTGTAATTCTACAAGTAAACAATGAAAAAACTATATCTTTTCGATTCGTTCGCACTTATTTTTCGAGCCTATTTTGCTTTTCAGAAAGCACCATTGATTAATTCAAAAGGATTTAATGTTTCTGCCATACAAGGTTTTCTAAATACCATTTGGGAGATAAAAACAAAATATCAGCCTACTCATTACGCCATAGTATTTGATGCTGCGGCACAAACCGACAGGCAGGCTGAACACGATTTTTATAAGGCAAACCGTCAGGAAACACCTGACGATATCGTTACATCTATTCCGTATATCAAGGAAATAATAAAAGCGATGAATATGCCTGTAGTAGAAATTCCAGGCTATGAAGCAGATGATTTAATTGGTACGTTAGCCGTAAAAGCAGCGGCAGAAGGTTTTGAATGTTACATCGTTTCACCTGATAAAGATTTAGGACAGGTGGCTTCAGAAAATATATTCATTCATAAACCACCGTTTATGGGAAAGCCTGCAGAAATATTAGGTGTGGAGGAATTAAATAAAAAATGGGAAATCAAAAATCCAAAAGAAATTATAGATATTCTCGGACTTTGGGGCGATGCCGTAGATAATATTCCCGGTGTAAAAGGCATTGGTGAAAAAGGTGCTAAAATGTTGATTCGCCAATTTGGTTCTATCGAAAATATTTATGAAAATATAAATGAGGTAAAAGGTGCGATGAAAGATAAACTCATCGAACACAAAGAGATGGCTTTGATTTCTAAGAAACTTGCCACCATCATTATAGATGCACCAATAGATTGGAAAGAAGATGATTTTATTTTGAAAGAATTTGATAAAGAAAAATTAGCTTCCATATTTGCAGAACTGGAATTCAGAACACTCGGAAAAAAAATTATTGGTGATGATTATTCCATGAATGAAACAGCTTCCAAAAAGCAAGCCGCACCAAAAGATAAAGCACAAACTTCTTTATTTGATGCACCAACCTCTGAAATGGAAAATGCTGCAGATGTCGTAGAAATTAATTTCGGAAAAAATATTACGAATACAGAACACCAGTATTTTCTGGTTGATACGCAAGAAGCAATTGACAACTTAATACAAAAATTAGCAGCAGAAAAAATAATTTGTTTTGATACGGAAACCACATCCGTAGATGCCAATAACTGCGAATTAGTCGGCATGTCGTTCAGCATTAAACCTCATGAAGGTTATTATATTCCGATTGATGCAAATCAGAATACTGCAAAAAAACAAGTACATCAGTTCAAGCAAATCCTGGAAAATGAACAGATAACAAAAATCGGTCAGAATATAAAATTCGATCAGCTGGTGTTAAAATGGTATGATGTGGAAGTTAAAGGTGTTTTGTTTGATACTATGTTGGCGCATTATTTAATGGATGCAGATACAAAGCACAATATGAATGTATTGTCAGAGAATTATTTAGGATATTCGCCGGTATCAATAACTGAGTTAATTGGCAAAAAAGGAGCCGGTCAGGGTACCATGCGCGATGTGCCGATAGAGCAGGTAAAAGAATATGCTGCAGAAGATGCAGATGTAACTTTGCAGCTTTATAATGTATTTAAAAATGAAATTGATCATACGCATCTTCATAAATTATTCTATGAAGTGGAAACACCGTTGATACCTGTATTAACGGATATGGAATTTGAAGGTGTAAAGGTGGATACTGATTTCTTAAAACAATATTCAAACGAAATTGCTCAGGATATAGTAGCGTTGAAAGATGAAATACTATCGACCTGTGGCGTTCAGTTCAATATTGATTCTCCGAAACAATTGGGTGATGTGCTCTTTGAAAAAATGGGCATAAAATATCCGGGAAAAAAAACAAAATCAGGTCAATATTCTACCGATGAAGAAACATTGCAGAAGCTGGCAGGCGAACATCCAATTGTAGAAAAATTATTGGATTATCGTGAATTTACTAAACTTAAAAGTACGTATGTTGATGCCTTGCCTAATTTAATAAATCCGAAAACACATCGACTGCACACTACGTTTAATCAGGCTATTGCTGCAACCGGAAGGCTAAGTTCTGTAAATCCAAACTTGCAGAATATTCCAATTAAAACGGAACGTGGTAAAAAAATCAGAAAAGCATTTATCCAAAAAGATGAAAACCATACGATACTTTCTGCCGATTATTCTCAGATAGAATTGCGAATTGTAGCCTCTATCAGTGAAGACGAAAATATGATAGATGCCTTTAAAAAGAATTTGGATATTCATGCTGCCACTGCTGCAAATGTTTTTAGTGTTGCCTTAGATGAGGTTACTTCAGAAATGCGACGACAGGCAAAAATGGTCAACTTCGGCATCATTTACGGAATATCAGCGTTCGGTCTGGCGCAGCGTTTAGGTATTTCCAGAACAGAAGCTGCTGCGTTGATTGAACAATATTTTATTAAATACAGTGGCATCAAAAAATATATGGACGATACCATCCAATTTGCACGCGAGCATGGTTATGTCGAAACATTGCTCGGCAGAAGAAGGTATTTGCGCGACATCAATGCCGGCAACTGGACTATACGTGGTTTTGCTGAACGCAATGCCATCAATGCTCCTATTCAGGGAACTGCTGCAGATATGATAAAAGTAGCGATGATAAATATACATCAACAACTGTCTGCACAAAAGATGCAATCCAAAATGATTTTACAAGTTCATGATGAGTTATTGTTTGATGTATATTTGCCTGAAAAAGAAGAAATACAACAAATCGTTGTAAGCGAAATGCAAAATGCCTTACCTTTGCAGGTACCTATAGAAGTATCAGCTGGTTTTGGAAATAATTGGCTGGAAGCACATTAACATAAATAGTATGAAGAGATTGGTTTTTATTAGTTGTATGCTCCTGGTGAGCATGTCGTTTGCAAAAAAATGGGATGCCGCTTACATCAGTAAGTTAATTACAAGCGGTGGAATCGACAAAGTAATAGAATATTATAAAGGAAGATATTTTAGCGATAACCGCGACCCGCAGGATGCTTTCAGAATTGCAGAATTATATGTAAAGAAAAAAGAGTATGCCACCGCAATGGAATGGTATGATAAGGAAAGTCAGCTGATTAAAACATCTAAAGTAAATTTATTCAATTATGCGAACACGTATCACATAATGGGTGAGTATCAGAAAGCACTAGATGGCTATCTGATGTATGCAGCAATGACAGGTGATTTAAATAAAGTAATGGATTTAGCAAATCAATGCGAAAATATCCTGAATTCATCGGCATTATCTTATAATTATAAGCTTGAAAATTATCCTTACAATACTTCTGCTGATGAAACTAATGTTGCGGTACTGAGAACAAATCCTGTTTATGTAACCATAAAAAATCAGGATAATAAAGAAGGTCTTCCAACCTATGATATACAACAGATTGTTCGTGCTTTTCAGGGGTTTGATGTGCCGGTAAGCGCTTATAATAAAGACTTATCAAAATTAGTGATCACCGCAATATCTTTTTCACAGGACGGCAACACCGTAGTCTTTTCTGCAGTAGAAGAAAAAACAGTTTCTAAAAAAGGAAAAACTAAACATGAAATATTATTTACAGCAGATAATTTAGGTGGAAATTTCTTAAACGTAAAACCATTTCCATTTAATTCAGATGGATTTTCTTTAAAAAATCCGGCATTTAATACAGAAGGAAATAAAATCTATTTTTCTTCTAATCAACCTGGTGGCTTTGGTGGCTTTGATATTTGGGAAAGCAGCTGGGAAAATCAGCAATGGACTGCTCCTGAAAATTTAGGAAAATTATTGAACTCAACAGCAAACGAAACAAATCCATTTTTAGTTCAGGACGGAAAAAATAATACACTCTATTTTTCGTCAGACAGAAAAGGTGGCTTTGGTGGCTTTGATATTTTTTCTTCTAAAAAAGTCAATACTATCTGGCAAGATGTTCTACTGCAAACGGCACCCATTAATTCTGCCGGTGATGATATTAGTGTGATATACGATGAAGAAACAAAAACCGGTTATTTTTCTTCTAACAGAACTGGCGGAAAAGGCGGTTTTGATGTTTATCGGTTCACACCGTTTAGTTTGAAGTTAATGGTATACGCAAATGATACTTTTTCAGAAAAGCCAATAGACTATGCGCTGGTTCAGGTATTCGACAATAATGAGAAGATATTTGAAGGAATGACAGACCAAACGGGTAAAGCTGAATTTCAGATAAATAAAGATATACTCTACACCATAAGAACATCAAAAGACGGCTACCGCACTTTCACACAAAAGATTAGTGCAGCCGGCAAAACAAATGGTGATTCTGTTGTTGGTTATAGCTTGTTAAAACCGGATGCACAGCTCAGTATTTCTAAAGGTGCTACGAATAATTTGTCACTGGAAAATTACATCATATTTACTGGAAAAGTAATAGATGCAGCCACCGGAAAACCTACTGTAAAAGCCAAGATGAGAATGGTTAACTATACCACTCAAAAATTACGCGAAGTAGATATAGATGCCACCGGAAAATTTGAAATCAAGCTATTGCTGAATAATGATTACAAAGTTATTTTTGAAACGCAGGAGCAAAAAATTACAGATGAACTTGCCACTTACGGACTTGAAAAGAACAGCATAAAAGTGCGCGATTATTTACTAACCGGCAATAAATTTAAACTTACTGAAAATAAAGTTTATAAAGAAGGTAATTTGCCACCCAGCCGAATCATTAATTTTGAAAGTAAGAAAACCACTTCTGTAAATGCTGCTGCTGAATATCACGAGCCAATCACTCAGCAAAAAATCGATTCCTTATTAAAAATTATAGCTACAGAAAATTCAAAGGAAACTCAACCTGTAATAAGTGTTAATAATTCTTCATCTGTAGAGACAACAACTGCCGACCCGAATCCAACTCCAGTTCCGGTAATTATTCCTGAAAATAAAGAGCCTGAAATCCTTACAGCATCCAATAAGTCTGTGCTTACGAATTCAAAAGCGGATACACTAAAAACTGAAGAAAAAATTCAACTGCCATTGGAAACAGAAAACAAACCAGCAGTTTTAGAAAATAAAATACAAGCAACAAAAGAATCAGCAGAACAGAAAATACCGGTAACTGTAAAAACAGAAAGTGCATCGCAATTTGCTGCAGATATGGTGAATACTAAAAAATCAAAAAAAATAAAATTTACGACAGATGAAACCGAAGTAATTCAGTCAGATTCAATACAGGAAAAATTGGTGGTAGAAATCACCAAAAACGAAAACATAGCAGCGCCTATGATTGAAACACCAATAGCAACTGCAGTACCAAAAGCAGAAGATCTTCAAAATAAAACCGAAAATACATCAAAAGATGCAACCAAATTAACGGACATTCCAACTAGTAAAACAGAGATTAAGGAAAAAGCAGTAGTTGCAGATAGTAAAGCCGAAACAGTAACAGAGATTTTGCCGGATGTTTATTATAAAATACAATTAGCAAGCTATGATGTTGGCAATCTTAAATTTCCTGAATTTGAAACGCTTGGTAAAGTGGAAGAAGTAAGAGCATACGAACGTTATATTTACCGACTCGGAAATTTTGACAATCTGGAACGCGCTAAAGAGATTTTAGAATTGGTTCGCTCACAAGGATATTTTGTGGCATTTATTTTGCAGTATAACAAAGAGAAAGTAACAGGCATTGTTAAATAATAAATGGTATTAATATGAAAAAAAACTTAAAAGTGTCACTTTTCACAGCGGCATTACTATTCACTTTTGCAGCAGCTAACGCCCAAACACAATTCACCACCAATGAAGTTCGACAGTTTATGAGCAAAGGCGAACAAAATGGAATTGAAATCATTCTGAACGGAACTAAGCATGAAGACGCCAAAGATGCGATTGAAAAATGGGGCAAAAAAATGAAAGCAAAGATTGTTCGTGACAAGAAAAGTCCTGAAATCTTTATAGACAACGCACAAATGCCAACTGTAAGTGCAAATGTGGTAGATATGTATGCCATTGTTACACCGGTAGACAACGGTTCTAAAGTGACCATTTATACAGATTTAGGTGGCGCATTCGTATCGTCTGCTGCTTATGGTACACAATACGCAGGATTAGATGCTTCATTGAAAAAATTTGCTAAAGATCAGGCTGTAGTTGTAGTAGAAGAACAGCAAAAAGCAGAAGAAAAAATCTTAAAAACGTTAACCGGCAATTTGAAAGATTTGACAAAAGACAAAGAAGATTATTTAAAAGATATTGAAAAAGCAAAAGCTTTGATACAGCAACGTGAACAGGATATCATTAAGAACGACGCAGATCAGGCAGCAAAACAACAACAAATTTCTATACAACAGCAAATTATAGAAACCGTAAAAATAAAACGTGCAACATTAAATTAAGCAAGTTTATATCTAAAAGCAGTTTGCAGCAGTGTAAGCTGCTTTTTTTATGTGATAAAGCATCAATTCTTAAAGTCAAATAACTAACAAATGAACAATCAATTTTTGAAATTAACAGGTATGCTTACCCTTCTCTTCTTGTCAATCTCATTTGTTAATGCTCAAACCACGTTTACAACCAACGAAGTCCGTCAGTTTATTAGCAAAGGCGAGCAAAATGGAATCGAAGTGATTTTAAGCGGAACCAGTGTAAATGAAGCAAAAGAGGGTTTGAAAAAATTAAGCAAAAAGTATAACGCTAAACTTGTCAGCACTAAAAAATCTCCGGAAATATTGATAGACAATGCTAAAATTTCTACCGTGAGCGCAAACACCGTTGATATTTATGCTATCGTTACACCGGTTGACAAAGGATCTAAAGTCACCATTTTTACCGATTTAGGAGGTGCATTTGTTACTTCTTATGCGTATGGCATACAACATGCAGCTATGGAAGCTGTAATTAAAGAGTTTGCACAGAATTAGGCAGTTGCAATGGTTACTAGCCAGCAAAAAGCAGAAGAAAAAGCGTTGAAAACCTTAAATAAAGAGTTAAAGGCATTACAGAAAAGCAAGGATAAAGCACTAAAAGGAATTGAAGATTCTAAGACCAAAATTTCAAAACTGGAACAGGAAATCAAGAAAAATGATGCTGACCAAATGGCTAAACAACAACAGATTTCATTACAGGAACAAATCATTGAAACGGTAAAAACAAAACGCGCAACACTGAAAAATTAACCAATAATTTTCTAATTTTGTATCGCAGTTTGCATGTATTGCAAACTATTTTTTATTAAAACAGATTATTCATTACAAAACAGATTATCGTAAATAGAATGCTGAGTCTTTCGGTAAATATTTACGACTTATTACTTACTACTTACGATTTTTAACATGAACACAAGACTAGTATTATGGGGCGAAATCGGCACCGACAGAAAGGCCTTAATTGCTATCCATTTAGATGAAGAAACTGCAAAAATCCATATTCACGCATTTCCAAAAGAAGATGTAACCAAAGAAATCCAGGATGCCGTTTTTGTTGATTGGAAAAACGGTGGAGAATATACATTTCCGGACAATGCCATTCATTGGGAAATTGATGCCAACAGCGATACCATTTTGCCGGAAGATGTAAAGGTAGACAGACTGGATGTCGTCCTGCAGTCACAGCATAAATGGGGCAAAAAACTAATGAGCTCTAAAATCAATCAACTGCTTACCGACGAAGTGAAACTGCTGGAAGAAAAAGCGTCTGTTGTCGCAGCATACGATCAGTCATTGTGGGATAAGGCAAAAGCACAATGGGAAAAGATTGCGTCTTATCAGAAAAAAAGTGAAATTTCCTGGGAGCAAACTACCGTATTAAAAGATAAAATAAATGCTGTGTTTGAAGCACTCAAAGCAGTGAAACGTATCAATAATGAAAATGAAGATCAGGCAAATGCTGTACTCGTTAAAAATTATTACAAACGAATAGAAGACTTGCAGGCAAAGCTGATTTACAATGATCAGTGGAAATTTATTTTTGAAGAATTGAAAAAAATTCAGACAGAATTAAAAGAACCTGCTATTCGCTGGAACCATAAACGTACCATCTATAATCAGGTCAATGCCATTTTTGATGATTTGCGTAAATACAGAATGACGGAAGTGGTAAGCAAAACGCAGGGAAGAATTTCGCAATTGACTAAAATTCTGGATGGTCTGAAAGATTCTATTGCGCGCGACAATGAAAGTTATACGATGCAGGTAGAAAAAATGCAGCACTACACACGTGGCAAATTATCCGTAGAAGAACTCAAAAGTCGTTTTGGTGATATTTTAAACAGAACAAAAGAAAAAGAAGCGAAAGCAGAAGGCATCAAACAAACCATCGCACAGCTGAAAGCAGATATCGAAAAAGAAAAGAAACAACAAGTAGAACGCGAGCAGTTAAAACTGAAACGCGAACAGGAAGAAGCTGCAAAACAACAAGAACTGGAAGCGAAAAGACAGGCAAAAAAAGAAACCAAAGTAATAAGTGAAAGTGAGCATGAAAATGCAGAAACTGAAATAAAATCAGAAGAAATCATTGTAGTAAAAGATGAGGTTGTTATTGAGGATGTTGTGATTGAATCAAAAGAAACGGAAGTTGTAGCGGTAATTGATTCAGAAACAAAAACAGAACAAGAAGTAACTACTGAAGAAAAAACAGAAGTATAGTTATTTTTCTGTTTTACTTAATTCTTTCCTTTTCTTTAGACCTTCTATTATCAAGATAATTCCAATAAAAACGAATATAGGACCAAAAATAAAACCATCATAACTGTCGTGGTCTATAAACTCAACTATAGTTTGACGAATAATTGCTGCAAATAAGAATATCCCACCGAAGATATATGCATTTACTTTGAACATCTTTGTTATTTAATCCAGATAATACAAGCGCTTCACTCTCGAAGAAATATGCGTCAGCAACTCATAAGAAATAGTGCCGATTTTTTTTGCTTGTTCTATGATGGATATTTCTTTACCATACACTTCACATTCATTGCCTTCCTGAATATCTTCTATTGCTGTAATGTCTGCCATGCACATATCCATACAAATATTTCCGATAATTTTTGCGCGCTGACCGGCAATAAATACATCGCCAACACCATTGCCGAAACGTCTGTCGTAGCCATCTGCATAACCAATGGCCAGCACACCGATTTTCATGTCTTTATCAGCCACACCTTTGCGAGAATAACCTATCGTTTCACCTTTTTTCACTTGTTTTATTTGCGCTACTCTTGTCTTTAATTTTCCGATAGGCAATAATTTATCCTGAATGCTGGCAGAACTATCTACACCATACATACCAATGCCTAATCGCACGTAATCATAATGCGCTTCCGCAAAACGCAGAATTCCACTAGAGTTAAGCAGGTGTTTTTTTATTGGATAATTGAATGAAGCGATAAACCTTTCAGACAATTTTTTGAAGATACTTATCTGATCTTTGGTAAAACTATCAAAAGCTGCATCTTCGCTGGCTGCCAGATGCGAGAAGACAGTTTTTACAGTTATATTTTTATGTTGATGTAAAACAGTAATTAATTCATCCAGCTCGCTTTCCATAAACCCTAAACGATTCATGCCGGTTTCCAGTTTAATATGTATGTCAATTTTTTTAGACCTGATATTTGTAATCAATTGCTCTAAAATCTGCAACGAATAAATTTCCGGTTCCAGATTGTTTTCAATCATTCTGTCAAAATCAACTGCATCCGGATTCAACACCATAATTTTTGTATGAATACCATCTTTTCGAAGCGCAACACCTTCATCTGCATACGCCACTGCTAAATAATCTATAGATTGTTTTTCCAGCAAACTGGCCACTTCGGTGCTGCCGCTTCCATATGAAAATGCTTTCACCATCGCAATCACACCGGTTTCTTTCGGCAAATAACTTTTGTAAACGTTAAGGTTGTTAATCAATGCATTTAAATTGATTTCTAAAACTGTCGCATGTGTTTGACCGATAAGCTGTGCCGTTATTTTTTCAAAGCTGAATTTTCGAGCACCTTTTAACAAAATCAACTCATTTTCAAATTTCAACACATTGAATTGCTCAATCAACTGTTCGGTGCTTTCAAAAACATACCATTCTTTAATGGTATATGCCAGCGATTCGATATGCTGCATAAATGATTTGCCCACACCAATCAGTTTGTCAAAAGAATTTTGCTGCAACACTGTTTTTAATTTCTGAATGAATTCTTTTTCGTCGAGTCCTGATTCTTCAAACTCAGAAATTATCAATGTTTTCTTTTTGTGCGTTTCCTGTCGTTTAAAAAAGTCGAGCGCAATTTGCAAAGAATGAAAATCGGCACTGTAAGAATCATCAATAATGGTGCAGTTGTTGATGCCGTATTTTAATTCCAGCCGCATTGGTAAATTGCGCAACGATAATATTTTAGATTGTATCCTTGTGTCATCAACACCAAGCGTTTTTAGTGCGATAATGCAATGCAGACAGTTTTCTATACTTGCATCATCGGTGAAAGGAATAGAAAAAGGAATCGATGAAATTTCTATTATTGTAGCATTATTTTTCTTTTCTTTTTGTCTGAGAATAAAAGTTGATTTCACATCTTCACCAAAACTAATTAGCTCTTTACTATGGACGATTGACTGTGGACGATCGACATATCTGTCACAATAAATTACTTGCTCGCAACCTTCGAATAGTTTTAACTTTTCTTGCAATTTTTCTTCTCTGGATGAAAAACCTTCATCGTGTGCAGAGCCAATGTTGGTGAGTATTCCGATTGTTGGTTGGATAATTTTTTGCAGGTTTTCCATTTCGCCAGTGGTGGAAATTCCGGCTTCGAAAATAGCCAATTCGTGCTCTTTTTCAATATTTAAAACGGAAATCGGCACACCTACCTGTGAGTTATAACTTTTCGGACTTTTCACCACTTTCATTTCAGCACTCAGCAATTGATAGAGCCATTCTTTAACAATCGTTTTTCCGTTGCTGCCGGTAATGCCAATCACCGGAATTGAAAATTGTGTACGATGATATTGTGCTAACTGTTGCAGCGCAGCGGTTGTATTTTCTGTTAAGATAAAATTACCAGCAGTATATTTTTCTACATCAACTTCTTTTGATACAATGAAGTTTCGGATTCCTTTTTTATAGGCATCTTCTATATGCTGATGACCATCATTTCGTGCAATCAAACAGAAAAATAAATTAGCAGCTGCATGGGTAATTTGTCGAGTATCAATACAAACCTGTGTAAGTACAGTATCTTCTTTTTCCTGAAGAAATTTTCCGTTTACGATCTTGTTTATTTCTGCAATGCTATATTTCATTTTCTCTTTGTCAGTATTTTTTTAAACACATAGGTAGATAGTACTCAAAGATAAAACGATTAATATCTTTACCCGTGAATCCAAAGATAAGACATAGTTATTCATCTTAGATGAATACTATGTTTTTCTTATGAATCTCTTTTATTGCACTATCGGCTTCTTTTCTTTGTATAAAAAATTCTATGTTACTATGTGTTTTAATTATAGAAACTATTTAAAGCCAATCCACATTTTATCTTTTTCTATTTTAAACTGATAATGTGCAATTTTATAATTGTTGCCGTCAGTACTTCTTCCGGTTTTTATATCAAATTTATAACCATGCAACGGACAGCCAATCACGCCTTTTTTGTTGCAATGTCCATGATGCAATTGAGCGCCTGCATGCGGACAGGTATTGTGTATGCCAAAAAATCCATCTTCCAGCCTGACCACGCAAATCACTTTTCCATCAACACTTAGCTTGCCTAACTGTTGAATTTTCAACCGTTCCAGTAGTTGTTTGGTTTCTTCTGAAAGTTCCTGCCAGTGCATATAAAATAGCTGTTGTAATACAGTTTCCAAAAATAGACATTTGTACGTAGATTCACTCTAAAAAAAGAATTAATATACTCAGCCTGTCAGAGTGCTTTTTTTTAATTAATTTTGATATAAAATAATAGACTATGAAACACTTAATGTTGATTTTAGGAATTGCGGCAACATTTACTGCCTGCAAAAACAACACGGCAACCAATGAAACGGCTGAGCCATCTTCGGTGGTTGCAGACGTAAAAGAAGCGGTTGTCGGCGACGGATTGAAATCCGGCAGCTATGAATCAGAAACCATTATGCCAGGCGGAATGGGAACGACCACAACCAAAGTCGTTTTTGATGATTATGGCAAGAAATCCAGAACGCAATTACAAACAGCCATTTCATTTGGTGGCAAGAGTATGAATAACACATCAAACAGCTTAATGGTGGATGGATTTGTTTATTCATGGGCAGAAGGCACAAAAACAGGTTCTAAAATCAAACTGGACGAATCCAGATTTGATGCCGGCAATATGGACTTTTCCAAGATGACGGAAGAAATGAAAAAGAAAATGAATTTTAAAGAAGAAGGCAATGAAACGGTGAATGGAAAAGACTGTAAAGTGGCCAGCTTCAGCAATGAACAGATGCAGGGAAAAGTATGGATGTGGAAACAGATACCGATGAAAATGGAAATGTCGGTAGTTGGCAAAACAGTGACCAGCACTTTAAAGAAACTGGAAGAAAATCCGAGTTTGCCAGCCGGAACATTTGATGTGCCGGCCGATGTCGAATTTAAAGAAATGAATTTGCCGTCAACCGCACAGAAATAGTTCACTTTACGAACGTCATGCTGAACTCGTTTCAGCATCTATATGATAATAGACGCTTCAATCGAAGCGTCTATATTTTTTAAACCTTGTCGTAATTCATCTATAGAAGGATACCCAAAACCTAACCGAAAATATCGGTCTGATTGCTCAAACCAATGACCGGCACCTACCAGTGTTTTATGTTGTTCGTATAGAATTTTATAAAACCTTGCGATATCCACCTTGTATTCATTTTTAATTCTCGGAAAGCAAACCACACCTGCATTTGGCGCTGTCCACTCTAAGTATTTTTGTTCGTTTTCCATCCAGTTTTTCAGAACGGCAAAATTTTGCTGTATATGTTGATGCGTTGCTTGTAAGAATTCTTTTTGTTTTAAAATGTGATGTGCGATTTCTTCGTCTACAACAGAATTACAAATGATGATTTGTTCTTTTGCTGCCAAAAAATCATGCATCAGTTTTTCATCTTTATTGATGAGCCAGCCGGTGCGAATACCGGGCACGCCATGTGCTTTGGATAAAGAACAAACGGAAATTACATTCTTGCTTTTTGCTGCGTAATATGGAATTAATTCCGATTGGAAATTTAAGTAGCGATAGGTTTCATCTACCAGCACATAAATATTTCTCTCTTTAGAAAAGTCAATAATTTCTTCTATTATTTTATTATCAAACACCACACCTGTAGGATTGTGCGGCGATGTTAAACTGATTAATTTGGTGTTTGGTTTTACCGCGTTTTTTATTTCTTCGATGTTGAATTGAAAGCCGTTTTCAAATGCCAAATCGATAAATGAAATTTCGCAGTTGATGGCACGCGGCGTTTCTATGTTGGTGGCATAGTTGGGTCGCAGCACGATTAAATGATCGTTGTTGTTTAGAAGTGTAGTAGAAATAATAAATAAGGCTGTTGCCGCACTCGGACACACCAACACATTATCAGCATCTAAGCCAATCTCGTCTCTCACAATCTCATTCCTCAGCTCTAACTTTCCGCGATGTTCGCCGTAGCATATAAATAAATCATCCAGATTCAGTTTCAAGTCTCTGAAATAAATATCGCGCACCGAGCTTTCAGCTAAGTTGTATTGTATAGTAGCATAGCCCATTTCTTCCGGACTTTCTACTTCTATGGGCATTCGTTTGTAGTGCATTATATAGTCGTAAGTGGTGAGTTGTAAGTAATTAATTTTTATTTCCACTAATATTTACCAAACTACAATCAAACGCAGCCAAATTATTGTCGTAGGTTTTTAGTACATTTTCTATCACCGGAGATTTGTAGGCATTTAAATTAAAGAACTTAATATCGCCGTTGTTACGGAAGCAGGATTTGTATTGCGACTGTAATGTGCCGTCAGTATTGCTCATCTCTTTGGAATAATTGCCATCGTAAATAATATCAGCCGGTCCTTTAGACATGGCCAGCACCAGTTTTCCCAAATCTGAACTTAAATCCGGCACTAACAAGGATTTGCGTTTAAAAATATTATCATGTATGAAAATAGAGGTGCAATACGGTGTATACAACGAATCGGTGAATTTACGGCCTACCGCCTGATAACTCACCGCACAGCAGCCTAATGTTTTATTATTTTCAAAGGTATTGTTAAATACTTCCACACTGTCGTAACCCATAATAATCATGCCGCTTCCCGGTGGAATATCGGAAACATAAGATCCAGGTTTGGCGAAATTCTTAAAATTATTTTCTTTCGCGATGTTGTTATATACTCTGCAATTCTTGCCACTTTTCATCGGCAAGCCCGGCAAATCATAAATTACAAAACCACCGGTATTGTTGTAAGAAAGATTATCATGAACATCCACATTAATACAGTTTTCTATTTCAATGCCGCACACATTATGATGCGCCACACAATTGCGCACCGTTACATTATACGATTGCCCAACATATACACCGGCATCGGCGCAATAAGACACTTCGCATTTTTCGAGCAATACGTTTTTGCATTCTACCGGATAATAGCCATAATTGCCATTCATGGAATCCACGCCGGTGGTCCAGGTAGAATTCAGGTTGCGCAATACGATATTTTCGCAGGATTTTAATTTAATGTTGTCGCCTTTGGCATCCTGAATGGAAAAATTTTCCAGCGTAATATTTTTGCAATTGGTTGCATTGATGCCTTCCGCACCTTCTGTTTGTCCGAGAAAGGATAGGATGGTTTTGTCTCTTCCTTTTCCTTTGATGGTGATGTTGTTTTTCCCTTCAATAGAAAGTGCTTTGCTAAGCAGAAAAGAGCCTTCCGGCAATTCAATGGTGCCGCCATCTTCTACCAGAATAAACTGTTCCTGTAGTTGTTTTTGGATTTTTTCATCTTTGATGAATTGCACTTTTTTTTGTTGTTGACAGGAAGTCAGCAACAAAACAGAAAAGATAAGCAGGCAAATATATCGCAATGGTATGGTTTTAGCGAAAAAGATTATTTCATTTCAGTAATCCACTGTCGAATCAGCTCGACGGCTTCTTTATGTTGCACGCTTCTGCCCAGTTCCGGCATGCGTATTTCCGGATCATTTTCTGTCATGCGATAGACTAGAATGGATTCGTCTGGCTTGCCCGGCACAATATCATACAGATTGTCACCACTAGCTCTTCCTGCAGCAACAGGGCTTTTCATCAGGCCCCAGCTTTCGGGATTCTTATCGCTGAGCATCAGGTACAAACCTGTTGTGTTGGCGCTGCCTTCTTTTCGGTGGCAATGCGCGCAATTTACTTCCAGATATGATTTTGCTCTTACCTCTAAAGTGCCGCTCGTTGGGTCAAAGGCATCTGCAATCTTATTATCGATGTTTTCTTCTTTTTTGTAACCGGTCAGATAGCCAACTTCTGTCCATTTTTCCAGTTGATTCTTTTTTCCGTCTGCGAAGTTGAACTCTTTATTTAAGTAGCGCACTTTCGGTCCGATGGGCATTTGCACATTATTCAGATTATGGCAATTTTTACACTGATTTTTATTGGGTACTGAATAATCCAGATTCAATTTTTCACCATGAATATCGATGCACGAAACTTTTTTATTGTCTCCAACAATCGATAATTCCGCATCAGTTTGTTCGTCATTCCAAACATAGGTTAAAGCATCCCAGTTGTCTTTTCGTTTAACCAGTAACCGCGTTTCATAAATCTTTCTGCCTTTAGATTCGTCCCTGAAATCATTTGGATAATAGAAATTTTTTATCAGCACGGCACCTACCGGAAAATCTACCACTTCATCTTTGGTATAAGCCGCAGCGGTGCCTTCAGGCATCCAGACAAATCTCGACTTATGTGCATAATCGGTAAATAATGCGGTGATTAAATCATATGGCAACACCTTATCGTTAGGCAATAAATCTTTTAACTTTCCTTTGAAAAAGTGATACTCAGATAGTTTTTCAAAAGGCTTTGCATTTATGTCTACAATTACTTTTCCATCAGCAACTTTGCATTGATTGAAAACAAGCAGGCAAAGAAAAGCAATTAAGCTAAGCGATAAGATTGTTGTTTTTTTCATGGAATACAATTCAAAAATTATTTAGCATCTTTTGGATTTAGATTATTTCCGTTAATTCCGGTATAAGAGCAATCAAACTTGGTCATGTCGTTATCTTTATAATCCATAATATCTTCACGTCCTTTTGATTTCCACGCATTCAGATTGCCGAATTTTACTTCACCATTGTTCTGTATGCAAATCTTTTTGCCTTCAGGAAGTTGACCGTTTTTATCTCTGAATTTTGGATCTGCCGAGCCATCTAAAAAAATATCCAATGCGCCTTTATACGTTGCAGTCAGTAGTTTTCCTAAATCGGTCGATAAATCCGGCACTTTTTCTTTCAGCGACAATCCGCTTCTGTCAAATTTATTATCGTGAATGCTGATGGTATTGCAATAAGGTCCGTAGGTGCTGTCGTTTAATTGTTTACCCGTCATAAAATAACTTACACAGGCAATGCCAACCGTTTTATTATTCGTAATTCTATTGTTAAATACATCAACGCTGTCTGTTGCCATGATAATCATTCCTGAACCCGGTGGAATAGAAGCAACAATGCTGCCCGGTTTTCCGAAGTTTTGGAAATTATTATTGATACAGTCATTATCCCAAACCTTAGCATTTCTGCCATTTCCCTGAAATAATTTCGGCAAGTCAAACACCAGAATACCACCGGAATTGTTTTCTGCTTTGTTTTTGTAAATATCAGAATTGATGCAGTTCTCAATTTCAATACCAGCGACATTATGATGAGCGTAGCAATGGTGAATGGTAACATTTGTTGATTGACCGATATAAACGCCGGCATCTGCACAATAGGAAACTTCTGAATATTCCATCAGCACATTTCTGCACTCTACCGGATAGTACCCGTAATTTCCGTTAGAGGTATCTGCACCGGTTGTCCACGTGGAATTCATGTAACGAATAGTGACTCCATCACATCCTTTCAGTTTTAAATTATCGCCTTTAGCATCTTGTATAGTAAAATTTTCAATGATAATATTCTGGCAATTGGTGGCTAGGATGCCTTCAGCACCTTCGGTTTGACCAAGAAAAGATAATATTGTTTTTCCGGCACCGGCACCTTTTATGGTAATGTTCTTTTTGCCTTCTACGGATAATGCTTTCTTCAGCAAAAATTTTCCTTCAGGGAATTCCACCGTTCCACCGTCTTCTACCAGAATGAGCTTTTCCTGAAATTCTTTTTGAAATTTCTCATCGGTTTCAAATCCGGCAGTGTCTCCGGCTTTTTTACCTTCGTTGTTGCAGCCTTGGAAAACTATGCCTGCAATTAAAATAAAAGAAAATAAAATAAACTTGCGCATTTGTAAATAATTTACGTGAATATAGTAAATTGTTTACTATCAAGATTATACAAAAGCCTATTTATTATAAATATTCTCCAAAGCAGATTTTAATGTAAGAAATTGGAAAGTAAATCCAGTTTGTTTTATTTTATCTGAACTGCAATTATTGCTCATCAGCAGCATAGATGCCATTTCACCCATCACTGTTTTTAATATAAAGCCAGGTGCAGGAAATGGAATAAATGGTCGGTGTAATACCCTTGCAATCGTTTCACTCATTTCTTTATTGGTTTTAATATCAGGTGCACAACCATTGTAAGTACAATGCAGGTTTTTATGTTCTAAAAGATGTATAAATATATGGCACAAGTCGTCTATGTGAATCCAGGGTACAAATTGTTTGCCATCGCCAATGTAGGCACCGATGCCAAATTTTATTGGGAAATCAAGTTTAGGCAACGCTCCGCCATCTTTACTTAATACGATTCCAATTCTTATTTTGCTGACAGAAATACCTAACTGACTAATTTTTTGTGTTTCACTTTCCCAAAGTTGGCAAACTTCTGCCAGAAAACCTGTTCCATTGGTTGCATCTTCTGTTAGAACTTCATTGCCTCTGTCTCCATAAAAACCTACAGCTGATGCTGAGATAAAGTTTGAAATGGTATGCTGATGCTTTGATAAATAGTCTGCAATGAGTTGAGTAGATAAAGTTCTGCTGTCAATAATTTCCTGTTTCCTTGCATTTGTCCAGCGCTTATCAGCTACACCGGCTCCTGCCAGATGTATAATGGCAGCAGCCTGTTCAAAAACCTTGCTGTCGATGTATTTTTCTTCTATGTTCCATCGGAATTCATTGGGTTTTTTAGGGTTTCTGCATAATATATTCACCTCAAATCCTTTCTCTAGCAGCAATTTTGTGAGTCGCTTACCAACTAAGCCTGTTCCGCCTGTAATGATAACTTTTTCCATTTGTAGCAATTTAACGTTTAAAACTGTTATTTTTGTAACCTAAATAAGAGTCATATGTTTAAAAAAGTCAGTTTTATTTTAGCTGTTACAGCTTTTTCAGTAGCACTTACCGGTTGCAAAGGCAATAAAGGTGGTTCTAATAAAGTATACAAAGATCAGGTCGTGATACACGGTTTATCTGACGCTAAAGGATTAAATCCTATAACCACTTCTGATGCTTATGCAAACGAATACATAATTCCTCATATTTTTCAAAGCTTATTGGCATATGATCATCAGACGATGGAAATAATTCCTGTGCTTGCTAAAGCCAGACCAACCATTCGTATTAACGGAGATATCGCTGAATTAGATTTTGAGCTTCGTCCGGAAGCAACCTGGGACAACGGTGCGCCTATAACGGTAGATGATATTGTATTTTCATTTAAAACGGCTTATTGTCCAAAAGTGAATAATGATAATATTAAACCTGGTGTTGACTATGTAAAAGATCTGAAAGTAGATCCGACCAATAATCGCAAATTTACAGTGGTTTGTAATAAATATATTGGCATGGAAGATGGTGTCGGTTACGATATTAAAATTATGCCTGAAGTGGTATATGATCCTAAACAAACATTGCGCAAATTTACATTGGCTAGTTTAATTGCAGGAAATTCAGCAGCTGCGAATGATGCATCTGTAAAGGAATTTGCTGATAAATTTAATTCAGAAAGTGTGGCGCGTGACACCAATCTTGTAAAAGGTTCCGGTGCATATCGTTTAGTGTCTTTTGAAACAGGTCAACGACTGATATTAGAACGCAAACCAAACTGGTGGGGCGATAAAGTAAATAAGGAAAATGAATATTTTGAAGCCTATCCAAAGCGTCTGGTTTTTGAAACAATCAATGATTTTAATACAGCATTGACCGCTTTAGTTGATGAAAAGCTTGACTTTATATATGTAACTCCTGTAAAAGAGTATGTAGAGTTAGATAATTCAGAGAAATTCAACAAGAATTTCGTTAAATCAGAACCACAGATGTTGTCCTATCAGGCAATTGGTATAAATACAAAAGATAAAATTCTAAGTGATGTTAAAGTTCGTCAGGCATTATGCTATTTGACGAATGTAGACCAAATGATTGAAAAAATATTGTACGGAAAAGGCATCAGAACAATAGGTTCTGTTTTACCAATGAAAAAAGAAGCGTATAATAACGATATCAAACCTTATACTTACGATATAGAAAAAGCAAAAGCTTTACTGACGGAAGCTGGCTGGGCTGATAGCGATGGCGATGGTGTATTGGATAAAGTAATTGACGGACAGAAAATGAAATTTGAAATCACCTATAACTATAATGCGGGTAATCCATTGCGAGAAACTGTGGGATTGTTAATTCAACAGACATTTAAACAGGCTGGTATTACGCTGAATATTAAAGCATTGGACTGGAGCTTGTATTTGGATGAGTTAAAAAAACACAACTGCCAGTTATTCTATCAGGGTTGGGTAAAACAACCTCGTCCGGATGATGAAAAGCAGGTTTTTCATACTTCATCTGCAAACGGCGGTTCTAATTATATGAGCTATGGTAATGCAAAAACAGATGCATTAATTGATCAGATCAGAACGGAGCTCGATATAGAAAAAAGAAACGTATTGTATAAAGAATGGCAACAAATTACACATGATGAAGTTCCATATATCTTCTTATACGTTCAGAATAAAAGAGATTGTGTACACAAACGATTTGAGAACACCAAGGCTGGTCCGGTATATCCAAACGTGTGGTTCGCTGCCTTTAAAGTTAAAAAAGAATATAAACTGGAAGGAAGAGACGATAAATAATAAACTATTCTCTTAAAAAGAATACCCGAAAAATCCTGCAGCATGCTGCAGGATTTTTCATTTTACAACAGTGTAAAATCCCAACTAAAATTGTATTTTTGGAGAGTATGTTAAAATATATCGCAAAGCGTATCGCTATTTTCATTCCGACATTATTTGTCATATCCTTAGTCACTTTTTATTTAAGTGTAAATGTGCCCGGAGATCCTGTGGAACAGATGCTGAATTCCAATAGTGAAATGGGCTCGTCTGCCAATGCACAGGCATCTGAAAAAGCCTATATAGACAAGCGGGAACAGCTTGGCCTGAATTTGCCCATCTTTTATTTCAGCCTTACGAATAAAGCAGTGCCGCAAAACCTGCACGAAGTTCCTAAGAAATTCCACCGGCAAAACCTGGAAAGACTGATTGATAAATACGGCAACTGGAACGACATCCAAACGTATTATAATTCATTGAAAGAATTTGAATTTAAAGTGGCAAGCGTACAAAAGGATTCTTCAAACGCAGATGCACTTATTAATATCAAGGATAAATTGCAAAAGCTATATATCAATTTTGATGATAACGCGATCAAAGCCTCTTTTGCAGCAATAAACACCAACCTC
>JBIKPT010000062.1:0-15031 GCA_044357355.1 Chitinophagales bacterium | reverse complement strand
GAAGTAAACACACATTTTCAAACTGTACAGAATAACTATGAAAAAGGAGTAGTCGGAAAAGCCACCGTCTATAAAAAATATATTCCGGCAGTACATTGGTATGGTACACAAAATCAATATCACCAGTGGATCACAAAATTTATGGTAGGTGATTTCGGTATTTCTTATCAGGATCAGCGGCCTGTTAAAAAAGTCATCTGGGAAGCCGTTCGCTGGACGGTGATGCTAAGTATTATCTCTATAATTTTAACGTATTTAATTGCTATTCCTTTAGGTATAAAATCAGCCTCTCAAAAAGACAGTACGGCTGACAAGGCAGTTTCTACCACATTGTTCATGTTGTATTCATTACCGGTGTTTTGGGTAGCTACCTTACTAATCATGTTTCTCGGTGGAGGCGACTTCCTTGGTTGGTTTCCTGCATACGGTGTTGGCGAGGTTTCCGATTCTGACAGTTTTTTTACCGTACTTTGGACAAGATTTTATCACCTGATTTTACCGATGGTTTGCTTTACCTATGGCGGTCTGGCGTTCCTGTATCGTCAGATGCGTGGCGCAATGATTAATACTTTATCACAAGATTATATAAGAACCGCAAGAGCGAAAGGCCTGGATGAAAAAGATGTTTTATGGAAACATGCATTTAAAAATTCATTATTGCCGATTATCACGTTGTTTGCTAATGTATTTCCATTGGTTATCAGCGGAGCGATAATTATAGAAAATAAATTTTCTATACCAGGAATGGGTAAAACAGCCATCGAAGCAATCTCTGCAAGAAACTATCCTATGATTTATACCATCGTAATGTTTTCAGCTATATTAACGATGGTTGGCTACTTGGTGGCAGATATTTTATATGCAGTAGTTGATCCTAGAATATCCTATAACAAGAAATAGAACAAGAAATAAAAAACACATGGCAGCAGAAATAAAACAGGATTATTGGTCGTATGTAAAGAGACAATTTAGTAGCAATAAACGTGCATTGTATTCCATGTACATTGTTTTTTTTATGGCTTTAATAGCTTTATTTGCTGATTTTCTGGCAAATGAAAAACCTATCTATTGCCAATACAAAGGCAATACGTATTTCCCTATATTCAGAGATTACGGCGTGAGCTTAGGACTGGCAAAATGGCCTAAAGACTTATTAAATATTAACTGGATAGAAGCAAAATTTGATAAATGTCTGCGCGCACCTATTCCATATTCTACCACCAATCAGGACTTTTTTAACTCAGGATTTGTATCGCCCTTTGGCAAACAAAATGTTGCTTCTACGCGCTGGCGTCACTGGTTTGGTACAGACGATATCGGAAGAGATATCACAGCAGGATTGATACATGGTACGCGAATTGCCTTTATTGTTGGCATTATTTCGATGTCTATTGCTTCATTTATTGGTATTTTGTTAGGTGCAATCGCCGGATTTTTCGGAGATAATAAAATTCAGATTTCCAGAGCCAGTGTTATTATGGGATTTATTTTCTTTTTTCTGGGTTGGTTTTATGCTTTTATGACACGAAGTTATACGTTAAGCGACGCCATCGGTGAATCTGTCATTAAGTTTTGCGGACAACTGTTGCTCAGCTTAACCATCTTTTTCGGAGCCTTATTGGTAGGGTACCTCTTGGGTTTTGTTTTAAAAGTTATTCCATTTTTTAAAAAGAAAGTGAATATACCCGTTGATATCATTGTTCAACGTATGATTGAAATATTAGTATCCATTCCGCGTTTATTTTTAATAATAGCAGTTATTGCCATTTCAAAACCAGGAATTGTATTAATCATGGTGATCATCGGGTTGACATCCTGGACAGAAATTGCGCGTTTTATACGTGCGGAATTACTGAAAGTGCGAAGTCTGGAATATATTGAAGCATCTGAAGCGTTAGGCTATTCCAGATGGAGAATATTGTTTAAACATGCTATACCAAACGCCATTGCACCGGTTTTAATTACAGTTGCATTTGGTATTGCAGCAGCTATATTGATTGAATCGAGCTTGTCATTTCTCGGAATCGGCGTACCGGCAGAAGTAGTTACGTGGGGCAAGATTTTAGCGAAAGCACAAGGAAGCAAATCACAAATGTGGGTGGCAATTTTTCCGGGTATCGCTATCTTTTTAACCGTGACATTGTTTAACCTCATTGGTGAAGGATTGACGGATGCTTTAGATCCGAGACAAAAGAAATAAGTAATGAGTAACAAGGAAAAAGTAGTAAGCAATAAGTTTTTTATAAAGACAACTGTTTTAGTTGCTTTATTCTTATTTCTTATACCTTCTGTCTTGTACGCTCAAACCATCACCAAATCTTTTCCCGATAAAGTGGCCAGCCGTTTTTCGGATTATGAAATAATAGGAAAAAACGATTTAGGCCTAGTGGTGCATTATTTTGGCACCAACGAAAGCGAACTGGTAACGTACGATGATAAGCTTAAAATTGCCAACAGGCGCGACCTTCCTTTTAAAGGAAAAGCAGCCACGCTGGAAAGTTTCATTCTTTTGCAAAATAAAATTCTGGCATTTTATACTACCAACGGCGAGAATTATCAGTATTTCAAATTAAAGATTCTGGATGAGAAATTAACGATTCCGAATGAGACTATCTTGCTGGATTCTATACCCTTAATGAGTATTGGAAAAGGCAAAGCATTTTATGTAAAAACATCACCAGATAAATCAAAAATCCTGACGTTTAGCATGCTGAAAACAAAAGCATCTTACTTTATCAGATTCACCATTTTAAGCGATTCCATCAAAATATTAAACAGAAATTTGTTTTCAGTGCCGGATGCTGTGAATGTTTCTTTAAAATCCATAAAAATAAATAATCAGGGTAATGTGATTGCGGTGACAGGTGATGAAAACAGAAACGATGAATACAATTATGATAAATACACGATACTGACCTTCAACAGAAGTACTTTTACAATTGGTGAGCTGGCGTTGCAAAATCAGGATTATGTTTACAAAAATCTGATTACAGAAGTAAGCACAAAACGAGAAATGGTTTATATAGCAGCCTGTTATAAAAACCTGAAAAATAAAAATGATATTGGCATATTGTATCAGATGATAGATTTACGAACCAATACGGTTTTGTTGAATACCAAAATGCCGTTTAATGAAGAGATTTTGCAAAAATCTCAAACAAATGAATTCAAAACCTGGCAGGACAAAGCCACTTTAGTGAAACCCAAGCGTATTATTCCGCGTAGTGACGGCGGATTTGTGTTGATCACGGAAGGCGAATATAAATTCACGAGAGCAGAACGCATCAACAATAATAATTTCGGCTATTTCAATGCAACACCCTATATGCCGGCGGTAAGATATATCGATCAGAATCACTATTACGATATTGGTGTTTTTTCAATTAACAGCGATGGATCGTTGGACTGGCAAAAAAACATGCCAAAATCTCAGGTGTCTGAAAATGACGATGGCTATTATTCTTCCTTTGCTTTTTTTGAAGCCAATAATGTGTTGAAGTTTTTATATAATGAAGATTTTTATAATATCGGAAACTTTGTGGAGTATAATGTAAATCCAAATGGACTTATCAAAAGACAGAGTGTGATGAACAGTGAGAAACAAAATTTAGTGATGGTGCCGTTAAAGGGAAAACAACTCGACGGCCGCACGATCGTAATTCCAAGTGAACAAAAACGTACGCTTCAATTCGTGCTCTTTCAATATTAAACGTAAATTGCAGCAGTATAACCATGCTATCTTTTTTTAAATCCCAGCAACCCGTTACTGTTTTAACGTTTATCTTTTTTTTTATTTTTATAAAAACACCATTCGCATTTTCAGGTGCTGCAGAATCTATCTTAGATGTTAAGAATCTTTGGGGCTCCGCTGGTCTGCTGTTTTCCGGCAATTTTTTTTTAAATTTTCTTGTGGCACAACTTTGCTTATTGGGCCAGGCCATCTGGTTTAATTATTTATTTCACAAATCAGATTACCATGAAGGGAGCAGTATGATTCCTGCCTTGTATTTTACACTCGTAACTTCGCTGATACCGCAGTTTAATGTGTTTAGTGTCTATCTGATAATCTTATTTCTTTTGTTGATGTTGTTTCAGACTTTCTTATTGATTACCGTTAAAGAAAGCTCCAGGCTGGAATGTTTTAATGCCGGTGTTTTAGGTGGTGTTTTGGTACTTTTAAATTTGCAGTTTATCGTATTGGTTCCATTTTTATTTCTCATTTTATATGCTATAAAGCCTTTTTGCATTAATGAATATCTGATGTTGTTATTTGGTATTTTATTTCCGGTGTATATCGCAATGTCTGTTAGTTATGTTTTTGATTTATTTATGAGTATTAATAACTTCAACATACAACTTTATGATTTTTCACAAGTATTCATAATTATTCCAAATGCCATAAATTTCATTTTAACTGGCATTTATCTGTTGTTTTCATTTATCAGCTTAAGAGGTATTATGTATTCCACAGGATTTAAGAGAAGAAAGAACCTGAACATGCTGATTTTCTTATTTACCGGATTGGTCGTCACCATTACGCTTAGTGGCAATCTGGACGAAACAGTCTTTTCTTTGTTGTTTATTCCGGTTAGTATCTTTCTGACCTTGTTTATGTTAAGAATTCGTAAAAAGCGCTTAGGCGAAATACTGAATGTTATCTTTGTAAGTGTAATCTTTGTTACAAACATTGTAAGGTTATTTAAATAATTTCGTAAATCAGATTTGAGCATGTAGAACATAAATATCTCTTTGCTCTGATCTTAAATCTCAAAATCTATGAAGTTTGGTGTTGTTGTTTTTCCGGGTTCCAATTGTGACCAAGATATTATTCACGTTTGTAGAGAAGTAATGCAATGTGAAACGCGTGTTTTGTGGCATAAAGACACTTCACTGCAGGATTTAACCACAGAAGATTGTATAATGATTCCGGGTGGGTTTTCTTATGGTGACTATTTGCGCTGCGGTGCTATTGCCCGTTTTTCACCCATCATGGAAAAAGTGATAGAGCATGCCAATAATGGTGGATACGTTTGGGGAATTTGCAATGGATTTCAGGTATTATGTGAAAGCCATTTGTTGCCAGGTGCCTTGCTAATGAACGATCATCAGAAATTCTTGTGTCAGAACCAATATTTGATTCCGCAAACAACGGAAAGTGCCATCACCAGAAATCTGGATGTAGCGCAAACATTGAATATTCCGATAGCACATGGTGAAGGAAGATATTATGCTGATGAGCAAACCTTGCTTTCTTTAAAACAAAATAATCAGATTTTATTTAAGTATTGTGATGCAGACGGAAATATAAACGCTACATCTAATCCAAATGGATCTATAGAAAATATTGCAGGCATCTGTAATACAGGAAGAAATGTATTTGGAATGATGCCGCATCCGGAACGCTCGTCTGAAGAAGTATTAGGCAACATAGACGGCAGAAAATTATTTGAGTCGCTGTTGAATTTAGTAAACGCATAATAAGTCAATGAACAATACTCAATGGTCAATAGTTAAAAGAGTGAGAAATTTATTCTCAGCTAAATTATTTATTACTGTTTACTTATTTCTGTCTGTCGGTTTTGCAAATGCACAGTTCGAACAACATCTTACCTGGAAAAGCGAAGTAGAAAAAATTTCGGAAACAGAATTTAAGGTAAAATTTATCTGCACACTGGAAGATGAATGGCACACGTATTCTCAGTTTACCAAAGAAGGCGGACCATTGCCTACACAATTCCGTTTTGAAAAAAATAAAGACATCGAACTAATTGGCAAGGTAGAAGAAATTGGCAAAAAGAAAACGGTATTCGATAATCTGTTTGGCGTTGATGTTACTTCTTTTATTGGTGATGTAACGTATGTAGCTAAAGTAAAACTTAAAAATCCGGCTGCCGTATTAAAAGGCGAGTTCGACGGAATGGTTTGTAAAGATGAATTTGGTTGTATGCCATATGGTCCGGAAAAGTTTACTATTTCGTTAGTTGGCAGTCAGCAGACAACAGTCAATGCTACTGATACGATAAAAAAAACTACGGTAACAATTGAAACCACAGATTCAACAACTCAACAACTCAACAACTCAGCAATTAACTTTGATTGGAGCAAAGCTAAAAATGTCTGCAGTGTAAACGCAGAAGTAAGAGACAAAAGCTACTGGCTGGTTTTCTTATTAGGATTTTTAGGCGGTTTGGTTGCGTTGCTTACGCCTTGTGTTTTTCCGATGGTGCCGCTTACCGTTAGTTTTTTTACGAAAGGTGGTAAAGACAAAAATGAAGGAATTAAAAAAGCATTACTCTATGGTTTGTCTATCATTTTAATTTACGTAATCTTAGGGTTGCTTATAACCGGTATTTTTGGTTCAGACGCATTAAATGCAATGAGTACCAATATCTGGTTTAATCTTTTGTTTTTTGTTGTTTTTGTGGCATTTGCCATTTCTTTCTTTGGATTCTATGAAATAACATTGCCGGCTTCCTGGGCAAATAAGACAGATAGCTTATCAAGCAGAGGCGGTTATTTAGGACTGTTTTTTATGGCATTTACATTGGCCTTGGTTTCTTTTTCCTGCACCGGTCCTATCATCGGCACCTTACTGGTAGAAGCAGCAACAGGTGGCGGACCCACACTTTTTAATCATATTCCTATAAAACCGGCATTGGGTATGTTTGGCTTCGGATTGGCACTGGCATTGCCATTTACTTTGTTTGCGTTGTTTCCGCAATGGCTGAAATCATTGCCAAAATCTGGCGGATGGATGAATACGGTAAAAATGATTTTAGGTTTTGTAGAACTGGCATTAGCGTTTAAGTTTTTATCTACCGTTGACATGACGATGAACTGGGGCATTTTACGCTTTGAGCCATTTATGATTATCTGGATATTGATTTTTGGTGCAATGTCATTGTATTGTTTAGGAATTTTCTTTAAAAACAAACCCGGTAATTTTGTTAAGGCTTTAGGCGTGGCAACCTTGTTGTTTACGTTCTATTTAGTGTATGCTTTAATCAACTATAAACCGGTGAACTTATTCAGCGGACTGATACCACCAACTTCTTATAATTTTAAAGAAAAAAATGAAGAAGCATTCAAGCACTTTAAAGATTATGAGGAAGGATTAGCATATGCAAAAGCGCAAAACAAGCCCGTTTTAATCGACTTTACAGGATTCGGTTGTGTCAATTGCAGAAAAATAGAAGACAATGTATGGACGGATGAAAAGGTGATTGAACGATTAAAAGAGTATGTAGTTATTTCCTTGTATGTAGATGACAGAAAGGCATTGCCGGAAAATGAATGGTACACTTCATCTGCGACAGGAAAAGAAAGAGAAGTAAAAACAGTGGGTCAAAAATGGAGCGATTTTCAGGCTAAATATTTTAAAACGAATTCTCAGCCTCAATACATTCTTATCAATACAAATGAACAATTGCTGAACCAGCCTGTTGCCTATGATTTTTCTAAAGATAAAGACAACTACATTAGTTTTTTAGAGTGCGGTTTGAAGATGAATGAACAGTTGAAATAAATCAAGATAAATGGTAATGCTTTTTAGCAATGCCATAATTGAATAGTTAAGTGAGTTGGTAAGTTTTAGATTTACCAACTCTTTTTATTAAAACCTATTCGTCTAAAATCTGTTATCTTTGTGATTCATTAATTCAATATTTCTACAACTCAATAATTATAAGATGAATATCGGAATAGTTTGTTACCCAACCTTTGGCGGCAGCGGTGTTGTCGCTACAGAATTAGGGAAAGGGCTTGCCCAAAAAGGACATAATGTTCATTTTATTACCTATAAAGAACCGGCACGTTTACTCGATACTTTTAATGAAAATATCTTCTTTCACGAAGTACGTTTAAATGATTATCCGCTTTTTGATTATGCACCTTACGAAACTGCTCTGGCCAGTAAACTAGTAGATGTTGCCATCAATGCACAACTCGATATTTTCCATGTACATTATGCTATTCCGCATGCTTCCGCAGCCTATATGGCGCGACAAATTTTATTACAGAAAGGGATAGATATTCCGGTGATTACCACTTTGCATGGTACAGACATTACATTGGTAGGTAAAGATCCGACGTATGAGCCTGTTGTTACGTATTCAATCAATCAATCGTGTGGTGTGACTGCGGTTTCGGAAAGTTTAAAACAAGATACATTTGCTCATTTTGATATTAAAAATGAGATAGAAGTAATTCCGAACTTCATTGATTTCTCCAGATTCAAAAAGACGAATAAAGATCATTTTAAGAAAGCGATTGCGCCTAATGGTGAAAAGATATTAGTACATACTTCCAACTTCAGAAAAGTAAAGAGAGTGGAAGATGTTATTCAGATATTTTGCATAGTATCCAAAGAAATTCCGTCTAAATTATTGATGATAGGCGATGGTCCGGAACGCCAGAATGCTGAAGTACTGGCGCGAAGTTTATGCACACATATGGATGTTCGTTTCTTAGGAAAACAGGAAGCTGTGGAAGAATTACTGGCTATTGCAGATGTATTTTTAATGCCGTCCGAAACGGAAAGTTTTGGATTGGCAGCGCTCGAAGCCATGGCTTGTGAAGTGCCGGTGGTGTCCAGTAATGCCGGTGGAATTCCTGAGGTAAATATAGAAGGTGAAACCGGATTTCTGTTAGATGTAGGTGATGTGGCAGGCATGGCAAAACGAACGTTGGAATTATTACAAGACGAACACAAACTCGCACAATTTAAAAAGAACGCATTTGCACAGGCGCAAAAATTTGACATCTCATCTATACTGCCAATATATGAAGCCTTTTATGAGAAAGTAAAAAATAGCGGAAAGTGTAAGTAGTTAATTAGCCTTTTCACTTCTGTAGAACCAATACAACAAAAACGCACTCATTCCGGTAAAGAAATGCCAAACCGCATGGCCTTGATAAACCGAATTTGGATCACAACCAATTTTTTTGACATCTAATGTGCGTAAAATAAATGCAGCAGTTAAAAAAAGTAAACTTAAAATTTGCAAATACACATTGTATTTTTCTTTGTTTTGAAAGTAAATAATTACAGTGCAAATTGCAGCTACCAATAAAAGCAAAGGCAATAACACAAAGCTAGAAGTATATAAATAGATTTCAATAAAAACCATCACAATTAAAAATAAAAACAACACGTACCAATTTTTAAATTTGCTTGAAGTGTCTTGTTTTGCAAGTAATCTATAACAGCTTATTCCAATTAAAGTAATAGCAATGCTATAAGTTGCATTCATGTCTGCTCGTTCGCCAATCCAGGTAAGTGATGCATGAAAAAAAGCACTTGCTAAACATAAATAAATCAAACAACAACCAAAAAAAAATGAAATTAATGGAAATTGTTGAATGAGATTTTGAGGCGGATTTTCTTTATTATTTCTATCGTGTAATGCAATTTGCACAACTATCATTCCTAAAAAAAAATAAACTAAGTTTGAATAAGTATTTATCTTTTGATGAAAAAAATCATTTACTCTATCTAATTCACAATAGATTCCTGTTAATCTCGAGTAGCATATTTTCATGCCGTTCCATGCGCTATTATCAAAGTAATTATTACAAAAAAGAAAAACGCAAAACATTAAAAATGTTGTTAGAAATGAGATTGCGTAAATTCTTATTATAGTTTGGATTGTCATAATTGTAAATGTAGCTAAATATATTTTAGGTTTTTTTTGTACATTATTGTTTTTAAAAAACGATACTGATGTTATTGAATTTTCTCACTTCTGTAGAACCAATACAACAAAAACGCACTCATTCCGGTAAAGAAATGCCAAAGTGCATGTCCCTGATAAACGGATGTCGGATCGCAGGCAATTTTCTGAACGTCCATAGTTCGTAAAATAAATGCGCCTATCATTAGCAATAAACTCAGAATTGCAAATGATATATTGAAATTAGGCTTGTTTCGCAGATAGTTCAGAACAGTACTGCTGATAATCAGTAAGATTAAAAAAGGCAACAGATACAGGCTGCTGATTAATAAATGAACCTGGATAAATAATAAAACAATCAGGAATAGACATCCGACAAAAATACGCTTAAATTGATTCGATGCATTCTCCTTTATCAATAATCGGTAGTAGCTTATTCCAATTAACACAATGCAAATACTGTAGGTGGCATTCATATCTATTCGCTGACCAATCCATGTGAGTGAAGCATGAAAGAACGTGCTGCCTATGCTTAAATAAATGAGGCAAACACCAAAGAAGCATGAAATCAATGGAAATTGTTGCAGAAGATTTTTATTTTCAGTTTTATCTTTTTTGTCATAAAAAGAAATTAAAACAGCAATCATTCCAAGAAAAAAGTAGGCTAAGTTTGAATACGTATTTATAGATTGTCGAAAGAAGTGAGAGTAGTTATCTAACTCACAATATTCTGCTGTTAAAGCAGATTTACTTTGTTGCATGGTTTGCCAGGTACTTCCATCATAATGAAGATTTAAGAAAACAAATAATAACAACATTGCACTGGTTGTCAATAAAGCAATTCCATAAATTTTGTAGATAGTTGATTTTTGCATTTCTATAAAAATAGGAAAAGCAATTTGAAAATTCAGTATTGATAAAAAAAAGACAGCATCGCTAAAAGCGATGCTGTCTTTAAATTTATTTTGTATTAGAAAATTAATCTATCGAAATGGCAACCGGAACAGGCTCTTCATCAAAGGTGCGTTTGCCGATCAAATCATCCAAATCTGATTTAAATAAGATTTCTTTTGCTAATAATGCTTCTGCAATCTTATTCAGTTGTTCACGTTTCTCTGTCAGCAATGCCAATGTTCGTTGATATGCAGTGTCGATCAGTTTTCTGACTTCTTCGTCGATTACTTTTGCTGTATCGTCAGAATAAGGTTTGGTAAACGTAGTGTCCTGCTGCGGATCGTAAAACGAAACATTTCCCACTTTTTCATTCATACCATATACGGTAACCATGGCATAAGCCAACTGTGTGATGCGTTGCAAATCGTTTTGTGCACCGGTAGAAATTTTACCAAACACAATTTCTTCCGCAGCGCGTCCGCCTAATGTCATGCAGATTTCATCCAGTAATTGTTCCGTGCGATACAGGTATTGTTCTTTCGGTAAATATTGCGCATAACCTAAAGCTGCAATACCACGCGGAATAATCGTTACTTTCAATAATGGATGTGCATGCTCTAAGTACCAGCCGCAGATAGCGTGTCCGGCCTCGTGGTAAGCAATGATTTCTTTTTCGTGCGGAGATATAATCTTGTTTTTCTTTTCTAAACCGCCGATACTTCTGTCAATGGCTTCATTGAAGTCATCCACTTCTACCTGTGTTTTTTCTTTACGAGCTGCTACCAAGGCTGCTTCATTACAAACATTAGCTATTTCAGCACCGGCAAAACCAGGTGTTAGAGAAGCTAATTTTTCCGGTGTTACAGCCGGTCCTAATTTGGTCAGCTTTTTCAAATGCACTTTAAATATTTGCTCTCTGCCTTTTTGGTCAGGTTTGTCTATAGAAATTTGTCTGTCAAAGCGTCCTGGTCTCAACAATGCAGAGTCGAGTACATCCGGTCGGTTGGTTGCCGCCAGCATGATAATGCCTTTGTCACCACTGAAACCATCCATTTCCACTAATAATTGATTCAAGGTGCTTTCGCGTTCATCGTTGCTTTGCATCATGTTTTTACCACGCGCACGACCAACAGCATCAATCTCATCTATAAAAATTATACAAGGTGCTTTTTCTCTGGCTTGTTTAAATAAATCACGTACACGAGATGCACCCACACCGACAAACATTTCAACGAAATCAGAACCTGAGATAGAGAAGAACGGAACCTGTGCTTCGCCTGCCATTGCTTTGGCTAATAATGTTTTTCCGGTTCCCGGAGGGCCTACCAATAAAACACCTTTCGGAATTTTTGCACCTAATGCAGTATATTTTTTTGGATTTTTTAAGAAATCCACCACTTCTTTCACTTCTTCTTTCGCTTCATCCAAGCCGGCTACATCATCGAAGGTGACACTTACTTTGGTGTCTTTATCATACAAATTGGCTTTAGATTTTCCGATATTGAAAATTTGTCCGCCAGCGCCACCCATGCCGCCGGTTGCCCTGCGCATCAGGAACATCCAGACACCAATTAATAAGATAATAGGTAATAACCAGCCGATAATATCAAAAATTCCTTTTCGGTATTCGTTGGTTTTGGTGATTAATTTATTGTCCGGAATTGTTGCCTCAACAGCATCTAATTTTTGCTTGAAGGATTCAATAGATGTAATTTCAAAAGAATAGTGCGGACCTTTATTAACAGATTTTAGTTTGTTTAATTTTAAGTCTGCATATTGCTTTTTGGTTTTTAAAGAATCCGGGTTGATAAATACTTCTACCTGTTCTTTATTGACGATGGTGATTTTTGCCACATCGCCGGATGGCACCAGTTTTCTGAAAAATTCATCTTCAGAAGTTTGTTTGATTTGAAAGTTTAATGACAGGAATTGCGTAGCAAGCAATCCTACAATTAGTATAGCAAACAGCCAGTAGCTGTTGAATCCACCTTTCTTTTTTTTCGGTTCTTCGTTTTCCGGTAAGAAATCCATCTTTTTGTATTAAGGTTTAGTTCCGAATATTCGGAATAAGTTGCATGTAATTGTTTTTTTAAGTTACGGCAACTAATGTATTTTAATTGTTAATTTTTGTTTATTCACTATAATGTTTCACCACGGCATCGCTCCACAAATCTTCCAGTTGGTAAAATTCTCTTTTTTCCCGTTGAAAGACATGTACAATCACATCGCCGAAATCTATCAAACACCATTCACCATTTGCACGACCTTCGAGGTGATATGGTTTCATTTCCGTTTGTTTCTTAACTTCCTCTTCCAGATGATCAAGAATAGCGCGAACCTGTACCGTTGACTCTGCATGACAAATCACGAAGTAATCCGTGATGGCTTCAGGAATATTTCGTAAATCCAGACTCACGATATCATTCCCTTTTTTATCTTGTATCAGCGAAACGACTAATTCATTTAAGCTTTCGGCTGATGCAGTTTTTACTTTTTTCTTTACTTTTACTTTTTCCAAACGATTTATTATTTATAATTTCACTCAAATCTACTAAATTTTGGAAATTAAAGTAAATAACACTTTTTTCACGGGAAAGTTCCTTTTGCACTTACCTTCTGTAGATTCTACGAATAATTACGCAAAGATTCATATTGCAAAAAGCAGTCCAATTGACGGAACTGTCATTTTAGCAGACGAACAATTTGCCGGTCGCGGACAATCAGGCAATGTTTGGCAGTCTGAAGCTGGTAAAAACCTCACTTTTAGCATTATTTACCAGACTTCCTTTTTGCCGGCCACGGAACAGTTTTATTTAAATATGGCTGTTTCTTTAGGAATTTGGTCAATGGTCGATGCTCAATGGTCAATTGAAAAAGACAAGGAGCTCACGACTCACGACTCACGACTCACGACTAAAATAAAGTGGCCCAATGATATTTATGTAAATGATCAAAAAATTGCAGGAATTTTAATAGAAAACACGATTTCGGGTATGCATTTGAAACATTCTGTTATTGGAATTGGCCTAAACGTCAACCAGGAGCAATTTCCGGATGGAATAAATGCGACCAGCTTAAAACAAGAATTATTGGTTCTGTCTGATTTAAGTGTTGTTTTGAATGACTTGCTGGTTACTATAGAAAAGTATTTTTTATTATTGAAAGAGCGAAAATTTGAACGACTTAAAACTGAGTATATAGAAAGTTTATATCGTTATAATGAAGTATCTGCCTTTACAAAAAATGGAATTTCTTTTAATGGAAAAATAATTGGTGTGGATACACTTGGAAATTTGCAAATTGAAACGGAAAACGGAATTCTTCCGTTTGGATTTAAAGAAATCAGCTTTGTGCTATAACAAAAAACCGCTCTAAAATGGAAGTGGTTTTAAAATGTCGACAACAATCAGGATTATTCAATAATGCTGATTTGTCCTTCTGTTATTTTAACGGAATCCGTTTGTCCCAAATTATAGATTACACCGGAGAAAGTTCCTTCCACATATCTCACATAATCTGAAGAATTTCCGGCAATTCTAGATATGTTGAAATTGAGTCGTGATTTGGTAGTGCCCAATGAACTGAATAATTCGCTGCCGTCTTCCCATTGTATGAAATTATATGCAGTGCCTGCACCGGTCATACTGTAATTTCCTGTAGCTGGAACATTTTGATTGTAGCTGGAAAAATCTTTAGTGCTGGTGGTGGCATCTAATTATAATTTATTGCCATCACGAATGTGTGCATCCGCTTCTTCCACATCTGTGCCACCGGTGGTTACAGAAAATAAAACGCCATCCGCACGTAAGGTAATTAATTGTTTGTTTGCTGCTGCTGGCGTATCTTCGCTGCAGGAAATAATACTGCCAGACAAAAGTAGCAGTGCCATGATTTTTAACAATTGCTTTTTCATAAGTTCTCTTTTTAGTGATTTAAAGATAAAATTTATTTTTCTTGTTTATAAAAAAAGCTGTCTCGAATGAACCGAGACAGCTTCCATCCAGTGAACCAATTAGTATTTTACTAAAAATGGATGATTTGCTATTTAAAACAGTATGATTTAATTTTTGCCGGTTATCAATTAAAATTCTTCTTTTATGACAATGGTTTTTGTAATAACAGATGAATCTGATCCATTTTTAGCAGTAAGCCTAATTTGGTTGGTATATAAATTACCATCTGCAAATACACTCAATGTAAAGAATTCAGTCAAATCTGTGGTGGTATAACTGATATACCCATTCGTGGTAGTTGCAGAGTATCCACCGCCAAAATCCCAACGATACGTAGTTGCATTGCTGGATGTATTGGTGAAATTAAAAACAAGATTTGAACCGATTCCGTAAGGTATAGTATCGTTATCTGCTGTGAAATTCGCAACAGGTAAATTAGGGTTAACGTCCTTGTTTTTACAGCTAACAGCTAAAAGTATAATTATAAGTATTGAAAATAGTTTTACGTTTTTC
>JBIKPT010000212.1:0-4340 GCA_044357355.1 Chitinophagales bacterium | reverse complement strand
AACGAAAATAAAAATTATTTCCAAACGCAGAATTCATCGTATTACAGAAGCACCACAGGGTTTTGAAAATTATTTAGAAAGTATTTTCCTGAATTGTATTGCCAACAGATTTGATCCGCACAGCACCTATTTCTCTCCGTCAGAGAAAGATAACTTTCTGGATATGCTCTCTAAAGACGGAATGTCCTATGGATTCTACACAGATGAAAATAAAAACGGCGAAATAGAAATTTCTAATGTCGTTCCCGGTGGAAATGCCTGGAAATCCTATCAGATAAATGAAGGCGATGTATTATTAAAAGCATCTTTTGACAAACAACCTGTCATTGATTTTATTTTTGCGGATAATCTGGAAATCGCCCAGATTTTCGCAACAAACAGTAATTCTAAAAGTGTGGAATTAACAGTAAAAAAAGCCAATGGTTTGATTAAAAATATTGTGTTACACAAAGAAAAAACAGAACAGGAAGAAAATGTTGTAAAAAGCTATATTCTGGATGGAACAAAAAAGATCGGATATATTTCACTTCCAAGTTTTTACGATCAATGGACAGCAATAAATCCATTGGGTTGCGGAAATGATGTAGCTAAAGAAACCACTAAATTAGAAGCGGAAAAAATTAAAGGACTGATTTTGGATTTACGGTTTAATGGTGGCGGCTCTCTTTCTGAAGCCATTAATATGGCAGGCATTTTTATTGATGAAGGACCATTAGCCGTGATAAAAAATAAGTCTGAAAAACCTACCTTAATTAAAGATATGAATCGCGGAACAGCTTACGATGGTCCATTATTAGTGATGGTAAATGGTCAAAGTGCATCCGCATCAGAATTACTATCCGGTGTCCTACAAGACTATCACCGTGCTGTTATTGTTGGCAATTCTACCTTTGGAAAAGCAACTGTTCAGGGAATCATTCCGCTTAATTTAAATTATGATTTAAATTATCCTGATGCCAATGCAAGCAGTGAGCTCGGCTATTCCAATGTAACCATACAGAAATTTTACAGAGTAACGTCTGCAAGCCACCAAAAGAAAGGTATACAACCGGATATTCTATTGCCTGATTTGTCGTTCCTTTCAGAAGAAACAGAGTCTGCTGAAAAATATGCTTTCCCTGCGGATACAGTCGGAAAAAAACTATTTTACACACCTTTGACAGAACTACCCGTTGAATCCCTTAAATCCAAAAGCAACGCACGTGTATCTGCAAGCAGGGAATTTATTCAGGTAGTTGCATTAAATGATTCCATCGCTTTAATGGAAAAGCAGCTTAAAGGTAATTCGCTTCAGTCGAATACTTTTAAAGAATCAAAAAAGAGATTCGATGACATCAGCAAAAGTATAGATTCACTTTTTTCAACTGATGTTACAGGATATAAGGCAATAAATAATGCGTACGATAAGAAGATTTTTACGGTTAATAATTTTTCCAAACTGATGAATGAGGAAGCTTTAAAAAAGCTGCAACATGATTTTTACATTGATGAATCCTACAAAATATTAAGTGACTTGATAAACGCTAAAAACTAAAAAAATGAAAGCAGCAAAACAATTCTTTACCTTATTTATGATTACGTGTTGTTGTTTTACAAAACAATCTTTTGCTCAGCAAACCTATGCAACACCTGTAGCCTATATGGATGATATTTCCAAAGCATTAGATATTGTACAGCAAAACTTATGGGATTATACAAATGCAGTATCGCATAATAAAAATGCCAAAAAAGCAGAAAAAAGAAGAATGGAAATTGTAGAATCAATCAAAGCATCCAAAGCATATATTTTCAAGATGCCTAGTTACAAAGGAGATAAATCACTGCGCGATTCTGCTTATTCATATCTGAAAATAAGTTATGCCGTCATTACGGAAGATTATTCTAAACTGGTTGATATGGAAGAAGTAGCTGAGCAATCCTACGATGCCATGGAAGCTTATATTCTGGCAAAAAAACTGGCACTCGACAAACAAGATACTTCTTTGAGATTGCTGAACAACCAGTATAAACAATTTGCAGCTGCTAATAATATTTTCTTGTCGGATGCAAAAGACAAAACAGCACAAAAGCTGGAAGCCGCCGGAAAAGTCTATGATTACTACAACGAATTTTACCTTATATTTTTTAAGACCTACAAACAGGAAGCATATGTAATGGATGCATTAAATAAAAACAATGTCAGCTCATTAAAACAAAACAGTGACGCACTGAAAAAAAATGCAGCCGATGGCTTACTTAAAACAGATGCATCAACTTCTTTTAACAGCGATGCATCTCTGAAAAATGCCTGCAGAGAAGCCTTGCTTTTTTATAAGAATGAAGCTGAAAAAAATCTGCCGGCCATTGCTGACTTTCTCATTAAAAAGGAAACATTTGAAAAAATAAAAAAAACAGTCGAATCCATCTCTGCTTCTAAACGAACAAAAGCAGATATTGACACCTATAATACCGCTGTTGCCGATTTTAATGCTGCTGCTGCAGTATTCAATACCAATATTCAGAAAATAAATGATGGCAGAACTAAAATTCTGACAAAATGGAATGATACAGTGAACACATTTATCGACAAACATGTTCCTAAAAATAATTAACGGCTAAACTAGTTTGTTTTGTATTTTTATCAAATGAAAAAACACCACTTACTTTTACTGTTTATCTTATGTTCATCTACATTATTTTCTGAAGAAACCGACACTTTAAAACTTAGCTCTGAAAAAAAGGTATATCATTTTGCGAGCACACGGCCTGCATTTTCAGAAGGCATTTTACTGGTACCTTCGGGAAAGGCCCAGGTAGAAATGGGTGTCAGCTATAATTATTTCAACGGAAACGCGCATGAAATTCAGCATCCGAATTTTTTATTGAAATACGGTATTTCTAAATTCTTTGAATTAAGAATAAACGGCGATGCCACAACTTACAAATCCGGTGACAACAGACAAACCGGCTTACATCCTGTTTATATTGGCATGAAACTGAAGATGATTGATGCCAAACGATATGCACCGGGAAGTTCATTTATCGGTGGATTAAGCACCAGTTTTATCTCAACAAAAAACTTTCGGACTAAATATGTTGCGCCTTATTTCAAAATCACCATGGAACAGTTTCTGCCTAAAAACACCGGTTTGGTTTATAATTACGGATTAATCTGGAATGGCGAAGATGCCAAACCTGCGTATAACTTTGCGATTGCCACTAACTACACGCATCTGTTAAAATGCACGACAGACGAGAAACAACATCAGCTAAAATACTTTTTCGAAGTATATGGTATTTATCCGCACGGCGAACAGGTAGATTTACGTGTAAATACAGGCTTTTCCTATTTATTAAATAAATTTATACAGTTAGATGTTTCTGTAGGTGCCGGCTTGCTGAAGAATTCACCACGCGTAATCACCAGTGCCGGAATGGTTATCCGTTTTCCTAAAAAGGATAAAGAGAAAAAAAAGAAGGAAGATTAAATTGATCAGCGATGTTGGAAGTTTAATTGCTTTGTATTAAATTTAGATATGAACCATAAACTATTTTTAATTCTCAGTTTCTCTTTCTTACTTTCCTGTCAGAAACAAGAGCCCTTGTTATCTGAAACTCATATAAAAGTGTTTGGTGCAGGAACAACTTATTACAACGATGAAGATTTTCTTCGTTTAGTTGAACTAACGGATACCTCTAAAATTTACAGCATCACTGAGTTTAAATACGCAATGAACAACATCGCTCCTATTCTTATCAAATATAAAGACAGAGCCGGTGCATTTCCTGTGTTGTATAATGTGGTGACCAATGTTGCCTATGAGACATTGAGCAACATGCATACAGAATACGCTGAAATGGGAAAAGCATTTATGAATGAATTCGGAAAACACTATATCAGAAATTTTCATAGTTATCTATTAGGTCAGCCGATTGAACCTGTATGGCTAAACTATTTTCAACGTGCTGCAGACAACAAAAACAGCATCTTACATTTAGGAATGTCCGGTATTAATGCGCATATCACATATGATATTCCATTTGTATTGGATGATATCAATGCCGTAGAGGATTTTTATGCAGACTTTACAGTATATACAGATTTTATTGCTTCCACTTATCCGCAGGTAGCCGTAGAACTGGAAAAACACTATGGTGTGCAGAAAGCAGATGAAGCTTTCAAATTATTTCAGCTCGGCGACTGGATAGATGGCATGAATGGTACCGGATTTACCACATTTATGGTAATTGATATGTTGCGCAGTCAATCCTGGCAACGCGGCATGGATCTGGAAAAAGGCAAAAAAAATATTGAGCAAATGCATATTTTTTGCATGTCTGACTTTAAAATACGCGAAGAT
>JBIKPT010000061.1:0-15080 GCA_044357355.1 Chitinophagales bacterium | reverse complement strand
CTCTGAAAAATTTATTTCTGTTAGTTCCTTTTTCACGGATTACTTCAGCTCTTTCCAAAAATTGTTCATCATTTATAACCAACATTCCGCCTTCACCGGAAATGATATTTTTGGTTTCATGAAATGAAAAAGCGGCAAGGTGGCCAAAGCTTCCGAGTGGCTTGTTTTTATAATAGCTATCGATGGCTTGAGCGGCATCTTCAATCAGAAACAATTGATGTCTTTCTGTAATCTTTGTTATGGCATCCATATCACAGGCAATGCCTGCATAATGAACAATCACAATCGCTTTTGTTTTATTTGTAATCAAAGATTCAATTAAAGATTCATCAATTCCCGGATTGTCTTTTCTGCTGTCTACAAAGACAATTTTTGCGCCGCGTAATATAAATGGATTTGCAGTAGACACAAAAGTATAGCTTGGCATAATTACTTCATCGCCTTCTTTTATATCTATTAATATAGACGCCATTTCGAGTGCATCTGTGCAAGAAGTGGTGAGCATTGTTTTTTTAAAACCATATTTTTTTTCGAAAAATGCCTGACACTTTTTCGTAAACTCACCATCGCCGGATAGTTTGCCTGCGTTGACAGCTTCCTGCATATAGTAAAATTCTTTACCTGTTAAGTGCGGTTTATTGAAAGGTATTAGCATTTTTTATTCCAATGGTGATAAGTATATATGACAGTATCTTTTTTAAACCCGTTTTTTTTATAAAAAGCACATGCATTTGTATTTTCTGACTGAGTTAAAACCTGTAATTTAAAGAAATTATTCTTGAAGGCAAAATTGCCAGCTGCTTCAATTAATGCCTTTCCAATACCTTTGTTTTGATGTGATTCACTTACTGCTAATAAACCAATATATGCCGTTTGGTTTCTCAGCACAACTGTGATAAAACCAAGAGGATTTTGAACTGTGCCATAGACTAATACAATATCGGCACTTTTCTTTTCTACTGAATTCTTAATCCAGATGGAGTATAATTTTTTATACAAGTCATTTTTAAAATTTTTATCAAGCTTAAATCTTGAATATGCGGCACTCTGAATGGCCAGCTTCATTAATGCTGAATTGGGTGTATTTAAGTGGTATGGTATTACTTTGGTGTCTTTTTCACTTTCAAAACCAATCGTTTTGATATAAATATATTTTTTGTCAACATACAAAGGGTTAATGATTTTTGAAAGCTCTTTATTTAATTTCTTGATGTTTAATTTTTCAATGTAAATCAAGTCATAATGCTTTATATCCAATTCACCAAAATTAGGATCAATGTCCGTGTCACAAATTTTCCCAATCTTTAAATTGAAAAATTTAGAATCCCATGGTAGTGGTTTCAGGTTCATAAGATACTATGGTGAAATTTTCTCAATAATATAATAAGGCCTTTTTTTTACGGCATCAAATGTTTTGCTAATATACAATCCTAAAACTCCTAAAATAAAAATAATAAGTCCGCCTAAGAACCAAATAGAGATAATAATGCTGGTATAGCCAGGAACAGAGATTTGATGATTTAAATACTTGTATAAATAAATAGCTCCAACCAAAAATGATATAAAAGATATAAGGATACCTGTTTTAATTACAACCATTATTGGTTTTTCGGAATTAACCAAAATAACATCAATTGCCAGTTTCACCATTTTGTCTAAGGTGTAGGTAGATTTTCCTTCATAACGCGGGTTGTGCTCTACATCTATGGATGTCTTTTTAAATCCTACCCAGTTTACCATGGTTGGGAAAAATCGGATATTGTCGCGCATGCTTATAACAGATTCAATAACACTTTTATGGTAAATGCCAAAATTTGAAATTGAATGATGTAATGGTTTTCCGGTAAGATAGCTCAGTGATTTCCAGAATATAATAGAATAAACTCTTTTTAAAAAAGTATCTTTTCTGCCAATTCTGTTGGCTGTTACAATTTTGAATCCTTCTCTTGTTTTTTCCAGGAAACGTTCGATTTCTTTAGGGTTGTCTTGAAGGTCTCCGTCCATAACAACTATCCATTCACCTTTAGCTTGTTCTATGCCACAGGAAATAGCGTAATGCTGTCCAAAGTTTTTACTAAGTTTTACGCCTTTTAAATTTGGAATACTTTCAGTTAGTTCTTCAATTTTATACCAAGAATTATCCAGACTTCCATCATCTACGAGTATAATTTCATAGGTAATTTGTAGTTTATCACATGCTGTAACTATGCTTTCTGCAAGCGCACCTATAGAATTTTCTGAGCGATATATGGTGGAGACAACAGATAAATACATACCTAACAAAAGTACAAAAAAAATACAATTGAACTTAACTATTTCATTTAAAGTGTTTTAGTGAAAAGGGTGTATATTAAAAATCTTTAATCACAAAATAAACAACCAATATTAAAATTTGGAATTAACAACACACTATATTTGTATCTTTATCATTTTCACCAAAGAAATTTCTTATTATAACTTTGTAATCATATGAACTTTTAGAAAAAATGTTTTTTTATCCAAAACAAATATACTTTTACGATCATCAACCGTTATTTTATCTAACAGACTTTTTACTGGTTCCTCTTTTTATTTATTTTATTCACAGGTTTTTAACTAATTATATAAAGAATAAGCCTGAACACTATAAAGAGTATTTCATGAAAGCCTGGTATGTACGCCTGATTGGTTGCTTACTAACAGCGTTGATGTATGATTACTATTACAATGGCGGCGATACAATTACCTATTATCATTATGCTCTTGGTGTAAATAAACTCTTGTTTAGTGAACCTGGCGTAATACCAGGTTTAATATTTAGTCCAAAAGGCTTTTACTCAAGTCGTTTTTTATCAGAATCGCCTCTGTTTGTAGAACACGGACTTTTCTTTCTAGACGGAACAACTGCTATTGTTATTTGGCTAGCGTCTATATGTAATGTGATTTTTTTACGTTCATTTTTACTCAGCAGTATAACATTCACCTTCTTTGCTTTTTACGGATGTTGGAAATTATTTTCCATGTTTTATGATATGTATCCACATTTAAAAAAGCAAATGGCAATTGCCTGCTTATTTATTCCATCTGTTTTTTTCTGGGGCACCGGTCTTATGAAGGAGCCATTATGCATCGGCGGTTTAGGTCTGTTAACATATAATGTATACGGATTATTCTTTAAAAAGGGCAATAAAATAAAAAAACTGACATTGGCATTCGTAGGTGGGTTTATTGTGTTTGCCATTAAAATATACATAATTCTGGCGTTTCTTCCGGCGTTAGCTGTTTGGGTGTTTTCTAGATACAGATACAGTATTAAGAGCCCATTTTTAAAAACAATTGCCACACCAATTTTTATCATATTTGGAGCAGGAGCAGGTGTTTTAGTATTGCAGACAATGGCAACTTATGCAGAGCGATATGCATTAGAAGAAATTATGAGAACGGCAAAAGATACACAAAACTGGCTGGCGTATACAAGTGAAAAGCAAAATGGATCATTTTATACACTTGGAGACATTGAATACACCACAATGGGATTGGTAAAAGTATTTCCAAAAGCAATTAATGTTGCATTATTCAGGCCATACATCTGGGAGATAAGAAAACCAATATTATTAGCCGCTGCAGCAGAAGGTATGGCAACATTGATATTAACCATTACATTATTATTTCGAGCAGGGTTTATTCGTTTCTTAAAATTAATCGCAGAAAACCCAGAAGTGCAATTTTGTTTGGTTTTTTCAGTAATATTTGCTTTTGCCGTTGGTTTTACAAGTTTTAATTTCGGTGCACTAGCCAGGTATAAAATTCCATTTATGCCTTTCTATTATATTGCTTTATTTATACTTGCAGATGCCCAAAAACAAGTTAAACCTTCTCGGTGATAAAAAAATGACTACAATTCATTATATTTGCGACTCGTTTTTTAACTTGAATTATCTAAATTTAAAATAATAAAAGACTAAGATGAATATTGCCGTAGTTGGAACAGGATATGTAGGGTTAGTATCAGGAACTTGTCTTTCTGAGACCGGAAATAATGTTATTTGCGTAGATATTGATGCTAAAAAAGTAGCAAAACTTCAATCAGGAGAAATTCCTATCTATGAGCCAGGGCTAGAGGTTATTTTTCAAAGAAATATCAAAGAAGGAAGATTACATTTTACCACGAATCTGGAAGAAGCAATAAAGGATGTAACGCTTATCTTTTTAGCACTACCAACGCCTCCTGGTGGAGACGGATCTGCTGATTTATCTTTTGTGCTTGGAGTTGCAGAACAACTTGGAAGGTTAATGAAAGATTATAAGGTAATCATAAATAAAAGTACAGTGCCAGTAGGCACTGCGGAACGTACAAAAGAAGCTATTGCAAAAAACGCAACAGTAGATTTTGACGTAGTATCTAATCCGGAATTTCTAAGAGAAGGTGTCGCGGTAGATGATTTTATGAAACCTGACAGGGTAGTTGTCGGTACCACATCTGTAAGAGCACGAAAATTAATGGAAGAATTATACCGACCATTTGTTCGCCAGGGCAATCCAATCATTTTTATGGATGAACGTAGTTCAGAAATGACTAAATATGCAGCAAACTCTTATCTTGCAGCTCGTATTTCATTTATGAATGAATTGGCAAATTTATGTGAAAGAACCGGTGCAGATGTCGAAACGGTACGTATGGGAATGGGCAGCGATGCAAGAATAGGTAAACGTTTCCTGTTTCCGGGAATTGGTTATGGCGGTAGTTGTTTCCCTAAAGATGTGCAGGCATTGGCTAAAACAGCCGAAGAAAATAATTACGATTTTAAAATTCTGAAAGCCGTAATGAATGTCAATGAAATTCAGAAACATGTGTTGGTGGAAAAAATATTCAACCATTACGGAAAAGATTTATCCGGTAAGAAAATAGCACTTTGGGGATTGGCATTTAAACCTAATACAGACGATATTCGCGAAGCACCTGCTTTATATATTATTGAAGATTTGCTAAATGCCGGCGCAGAGATAGTAGCTTACGATCCTGAAGGTATGCCAAATGTTAAACAGTATTTCTCCACTCTGTCTGAGGATAAAAAATCTAAACTACATTTTTCTGATAGTTATTACAAAGTAGCTGAAGGAGCAGATTTTTTAGCCATTTTAACGGAATGGACAGAATTCAGAACTCCTGATTTTGCAAAGCTAAAAGCATTGCTAAAAGAACCAGTAATATTTGACGGAAGAAATTTATATGACCTGGACGTAATGAAAAATGAAGGGTTTTATTACAATAGTATAGGAAGAAAAACAATTACAATTTAATTTACAAGATGACTTTAGATACAACTAAGAAAAAAGTATTAATAACCGGTGCGGCCGGATTTTTGGGCTCGCACTTGTGTGATAAATTTTTAAAGGAAGGTTATCATGTAGTAGGTATGGACAACCTCATTACCGGAAACATCAAGAATATAGAACACTTATTTCCATCCAAAGATTTTGAATACTATCATCATGATGTAAGTCGTTTTGTTCATATTCCAGGCAAATTAGATTATATACTTCATTTTGCGTCACCGGCTTCACCGATTGATTATCTTAAAATGCCCATTCAAACATTAAAAGTTGGCTCTTTAGGAACGCATAATTTATTAGGATTGGCAAAAGAGAAAAAAGCTCGCATGCTGATTGCTTCTACATCTGAAGTTTATGGCGATCCTACAGTACATCCACAACCAGAAGAATATTGGGGAAATGTAAACCCTGTAGGACCTCGTGGTGTCTATGACGAAGCTAAGCGTTTTCAGGAAGCCATCACTATGGCTTATCATAATTTTCATAGCGTGGAAACCAGAATAGTTAGAATATTTAATACCTATGGACCAAGAATGCGATTAGATGACGGACGTGCACTTCCTGCATTTATGAGTCAGGCATTGAACGGCGAAGATTTAACCATATTCGGAGACGGTTCACAAACACGTTCTTTCTGTTATGTGTCGGATTTGATAGATGGTATTTATAAACTTTTATTAAGTGATTATCACCTGCCTGTAAATATTGGCAATCCTCAGGAAATTACCTTGTTGCAATTTGCAGAAGAAATACTGAAATTAATAGATACGAAATCTAAAATGGTATTTTTACCATTACCAACCGACGATCCTAAACAACGCAGACCAGATATTACAAAAGCTAAAAATATTTTAGGATGGGAGCCGAAAGTGGAACGTTCTGAAGGATTGAAAATTACGCTTGATTATTTTAAAAAAGAATTGGGAAAGTAAAAAATGTCGCGTTTCATAGAATACAGAAAAAACCCTGTTAATCTTGAAACAGATGATGTCAATTTATTCTCACATCAGTTAGAATGCCAACTATCATCACCTGAGCTTAGAAACTACAAAAATGTCTATTTCAATTCAGAAGGTTATGTCTATCAATCTTTTAATATTGTTGAAGAACCATTCAGGATTAGTAATAATTATGTAACGAATAACAGACTTAGGAATCTTATAAAGTGTCTTTTTCTTACTAAAGGAAATATAAAAAGTAAATCAATTTTTATTCATGATTTCTGGACAGAAGGTTATTTTCACTGGCATACAGAAGCACTGGCAAAATTATTCTTTATCCAACAAAAATTGTCACCGGATGAATATAAGTTAATAATTCCAGCTCATTATTTAGGCTTTAAATATATACAAGAATCGTTGGCTTTTTTGGGCTATGGTCTGCATAATATTATACAGGTACAAGAAAGCAGTATTTACAAGTGTGCAGATATCACCAATTGTAAACTTTTTTCAACTAGTGGAAACTATAATTCATCAATAATTAGAGGATTGGCTGAAAAATTACAAGCTCAGGTAACTTCCGTTTCCAACCAAAATAAATACATATATATCAGCAGAAGCAAAGTTCAAAAAAGAAGAATAGTTAATGAAGCTGCAGTAGAAGAATTAATGCTATTCTTGGGATTTCAAATTGTATATCCTGAGTCTTTATCCTATTCAGAACAAATTGAATTATTCAAATCTGCCAAATGGTTAGTAACTATTCATGGAGCAGGGTTGACGAATATGATGTTTATGACGCCAGAAAGCAATATTTTGGAGTTAAGGGAGGAGAATGACAACCATAATAATTGCTACTTTTCGTTAGCATCTTCCATGAATCACAATTATTTTTATTTGAAATGTAAGAGCGTGGACAAATCAAATGATCATATTGGAGATTTATCAGTAGATATAGAAAAATTACAAGAAATACTTATCAATTATGTTTAATCATATCACGTACATTTTCGAGTAAATTCATTTGGCTTAATAAAATTTATCATTTAAACCATCCTGCATATTTCACATAATTATTAGCAATACGCTCATTCTGATCTTTGAAAACTGCTTCTGATAATTGCTTAACTTTCTTTGCCGGAACACCGGCATAAATGCTGCCTGCTTCTACGCGCGTATTTTCTAAAACCACAGCACCGGCGGCAATTAAGGCGTTCTTTTCTATATAACAGTTGTCCATCACAATAGCACCCATTCCAATCAACACATTGTCTTCTATCGTGCAGCCATGTACCAATGCATTATGACCGATGGAAACATTATCGCCTATCACCACTTTTGTCTTTTCATAAGTACAATGTAATACCGCACCATCCTGAATATTTACATTATTGCCAATTTTTATGGAGTTTACATCGCCGCGCACTACTGCATTAAACCAAACACTACAATCATTTCCCATTTCCACTTCACCAATAACGGTTGCGTTGGGTGCCAGAAAACAATTTTCACCAAATTTTGGCGTTATTGTTCTGCAAGGTACTATTAATGCCATTTTTTTATAATTTTATATGATGATACAACTTAAAATTCAAAATTTAAAATTCAAAATTATACTGGTATTCGTTGTCGCAGTATTGTTGCAGTCTTGTGCCGCCGCAAAAGCAAAAAAATGCCAGTGTCCGACTTTCGGTACCAATAAAAAACACTGATGTTTAATTTCTGCTTCCGATGTAAACGCCAATTAAGATTACAAATAATCCGAAAAAATGAACCGGTAATATCTTCTCGTTGTCTAATATTCCAATAATACTGGAAACCAAAGGTATCAGATAGGTAGTCATACTTGCAAATAATGCCGAAGTTCTTTGCACCAGAATATTAAAAAACACAAGCGCATAACCGGTACCCGCAATTCCAAGAAGCAAAAGATATTTCAAACTGTTCCAGGCAATTGTTGGCTCTTGTTGTATCTGGTCTGCCGCACCGGAATAAAATAAATAAAAGAGTGTAAAAGGTGCCACCACACTGTATTGCAGCAACGCAATAATTACCGGATTTTCCTGCTGAAACTTTGCTTTAAATATGTTTACATTTATGCCATAACATACGGTTGCCAGCAATGGCATCAGTATATATATATTGAGTTCAGAGATGCTTTTTTGTTTGGAAAGTACAATAATTAAAGCACCGACAAAACCAACTATAACACCTACCACTTTATTTTGGGTAAGAGCGATTCCGAAAAACAAACTGCCTATCAGTAACGCAAATAAAGGTGTCGTGGAATTCATGATTCCGGTAAGGCCACTGTCAATTTTTGTTTCTGCAGTACAGAATAATATGGCAGGAATTAAATTTCCAAATAAGCCTAACAGTGGAATGTATTTCCATTTAGATCTTGGAATTTTTAACTTCTTATAATGCAGGATTATTAAAGGAATTAATGCCAGAAATGCAATACTCATCCGGAAAGCAGCCACCTGCATAGGCTCAAAAACTTCCAGTCCTTTTTTAATAAAAAAGAATGAAAAACCCCAAACTACAGATAGTACGGTGAAGATCAGCCAGTCGCCTGCCTGTATTTTCTTTTGTTGTTCCATGAAAGCGCGTAAAGGTAACAATTAGAATTAAGCAGCCTGAAAAATCTGGCAAGTATTTTGTAGTTTTGGATAAATGAATAAAAATATTTTTATTGCTGTTTGTTGCCTTTTTATCTTCTCCGGTGTTTTTAGCCAAAATGAAATTAAAGTGGTGAAAATAGAAGATTTAAAAAAAGTCTATGTTCGGCCGGTTGACACCACTTATGTAGTAAATTTTTTTGCTACCTGGTGTGGTCCGTGTATGATGGAAATGCCGGTGCTAAACAAATTCTATGAAGCGCATAAAAACACCAATATTCAATTGATTTTTGTCAGTCTGGATAATGCAGGTGCCTATAAAAAATTACCTGCTAAAATGAAAAAATTAGGCGTGGAAGCGCCTGTTTATATGTTAAATGAAAGCAGTGACTATTCCTGGCTGCCGTATATTGATAAACGATGGCAAGGCAGTATTCCGGCTACCATGATTATCAACACAAAGAAAAATGTAAAGGCATTTTTTGAAACACCAATGGATAAAGGACAATTGGAATTTTACCTGAAAAAATTAGGGTTGTAATTTTTCTTAATACTTCCTTCATAACACTTACGACTATGTCGTACATTTGAAGTATACTATGACGATTTTTGAACGCGTACTTGGTGGGAATATCTTCTTTGATTTTTGGAAACAGCTCCAACAGTATATCTTTTCTGAAGGCCGTTTTATACAGCTGATCACGCTGCAACCAATAGAAATTTATAAAACAGAAACAATGCTCGAACTGGATTCGGCAAAAGTAAAACTCTTTATAAAGTGTAATGTCGAAAATCTGATGCAACGCAGAATAGAACGAACACTTAATTTGCTTACACTGAACCGTTCTGAAAATCAAAACAAACCGGCAGAATATGATTTTGATGTGGTTATAAAAGCACAAATGTCTTATGAGGAAGTTTCAAAATTTTTCAACCATCATTTTGCCAATCAAACATACACCATCGAGGAAAATAAGTATTATTTGTACATCGAACAATTCCAGTTCGGCAACGATGGAACTAAAGCTGTAGTCCATATGCCGTTTTCACTGGAATCAAAACGTTGGTTTTGGAAACGTAAAATGCACGGAACCGCGCTGTTAAAAGGATCGATTAATTTTCATCAGCCAAAATATGTTGTGAAAACCCGAAATCTTAAGTATGAACTGGAAACAGCAAGTCCGGTCTTGAAAATGATTGATAATATCTACCATCAGCATTTAATCGATTTTTTGTCCGGTTTTCTGCAGTATAATTTCAAAGAAGAATTAATGCATGCGAAAACCGAAGCACAACAGCAAATAGATTCTTTCCAGAGTCAGTCCAATTGGGTAAACGGACATATCGATGAAATGGACTTAGAAAGAATTACCATTGAGCAGGAAGGTATTCACGCTGTTTTTCTGGCAGATGGAAAACTGCATTTAATTCCCTAATTTTGACCCAAAATAAAGAAATCCAGAATTATGTACGAAAAAGCGTTGCACCAGACACCTGTAGAAAATAAACGATTTTTAATTACCGGCGGTGCAGGATTTATTGGTTCCAATATAACATCATATTTACTGCAACATGGTGCAAAAGTGCGCGTTTTTGATAACCTGGCTACCGGTAACATAGAAAATTTAAAGGAATTTCAATCACATCCTGATTTTGAGTTTCTCGAAGGCGACTTGCGCAATACTCAGGATTGTGCTAAAGCATGTACAGGCATATATGCAGTCTGCCATCAGGCTGCCATCGGTTCAGTGCCTCGCTCCATAAAAGATCCGGTTACAACAAATGATGTAAATATTGGTGGCTTTGTAAATATGTTAACTGCAGCTAAAGATGCAGGCATCAAGCGATTTGTCTACGCTTCTTCTTCTTCCGTATATGGAGACGAGCCGAATTTGCCTAAAAAGGAAGAAAAAATTGGCAATCCATTGTCACCATATGCCGTTACAAAATTTACGAACGAAGTCTATGCCGGCGTATTTTCACGTTGCTATTCTTTGGAATTAATTGGCCTGCGCTATTTTAATGTATTTGGTCCAAAACAAGATCCTTATGGTGAATATGCTGCCGTAATGCCTTTGTTTATCAAAGGGTTAATGCAAGGTGAGCCTCCTTTTATAAATGGAGATGGTGAACAAACCCGTGATTTTACCTTCGTACATAATGCTGTTCAGGCAAATATTTTAGGGTTAACAACAGAAAATTCAGCAGCATTTAATCAGGCTTATAACGTAGCGTTTGGAGAGCGATTTACTATCAACCAGATGTATGATGCCATAAAAAATTACCTGAAAAAAGACATGAAACCGAATTATCGTGAGCCTCGTGCAGGTGATATTCGGGATTCACTTGCAGATATCTCAAAAGCACGAACTTTATTAGGGTATGCACCTCAATATTCCTTTGAAAAAGGCTTGCCTTTGACCATAGAATATTTCAAGAGTGTATTTGGCGGGTAGAATTGCCTTAAAAAATGTGAAAATCCGCAATATATTCATTAATAAAACCTTATAACAGATTGGCATATGCTGATTTTGACGTTAAATCTGTATCTTTGTTCCTCTTTTTAACACACACTCTTGAGCAAGAGCCTAAAAATATTTTGTCTGCTGTTAACCATATATATTGGTGCAAAAGACGTATGCGCGCAAGAGAATGAGTTTGGCTTTTGGGCAGGAACTTCCGTTTTTCTCGGCGACCTCAATCCAACAGTTTCTTTTAAAAATGCAAGATGGGCAACCGGTGCATTCTACAGATATAATTTTAACAACAGAATGGCTGTCAGAGCACAAATGAATTACGGATTTTTGGATGCAGCTGACAGCAGAATTAAACGCTTTCCTTATTTGCAGGCGCGCAATCTGAATTTTAAATCTCAGCTGGTAGAACTAGCAGCTACTTTTGAAATTAATTTTTTTAAATACTCACTTATCAAATCAAGAGATACCAAACGATGGACACCGTATATTTTCATGGGTGGAAGTTTGTTTTATTATAATCCTTACACCCAATTGGAAGGTGTTAAATATAAATTGGAGTCTGTTGGAACAGAAGGTCAGAAGACGGCAAACCGTCCAACCAAAAACAGAGGTTACGACCAATATGCTTTTGCGATACCGTATGGCATTGGTGTAAAAGTTGCCTTGAATAATAACTGGGCAATTAATGTAGAAGCCAGTAGCAGAATTACATTTACAGATTATATCGATGATGTAAGTGGTGTGTATGCAGAACCAGAAGATATCAATTATTTTGTGAATGGTGTTAATGTCGGGCCTGCGCTGGCCGACAGATCAACTGCAAACATTGGTATTCCCGGAAAACAAAGAGGCACCAGTAAAGATAAAGACAGATTTATGTTTGTAGGTATAGGTTTAACATACACCATTCAAACCACCAAATGTCCTAAAGTTTTATAATTCATTATACGTTGAGTACAAACGAAATCATATTATTTAAAGAAAAAATCGACTTGACTCGATTGCCGCAGCATATTGCCATCATTATGGATGGCAACGGACGTTGGGCAAAAGCTCAGGGAAAACATCGGATTTTCGGACACAAAAACGGCGTCAAAGCGGTTCGTGAAGTGACGGAAGGCTGTGCTGAAATTGGTGTTAAGCACCTCACTTTATATGCCTTTTCTACAGAAAACTGGAATCGTCCTAAAATGGAAGTTTCGGCATTAATGGAATTATTGTTTCTGACCATTGGTAAAGAAATCAAAACGCTTCAGAAAAATAATATCCGCTTAAATGCCATTGGACATTTACATAATTTACCGGAATCCAACAGAAAAGCTATAACAGAAGTTATGGAGGCTACAAAAAACAATACACGCATGACACTGACCCTGGCATTAAGCTATGGCTCTCGGGAAGAACTGAGTGAAGCGGCTAGAAAAATTGCGGTTGATTACAAAGAAGGAAAAATTTCTCTGGACGAAATTAACCAGCAAAGTATTTCCAGTCATTTGTATACAAAAGATATGCCTGATCCGGAACTTATGATTCGAACCAGTGGCGAACATAGAATCAGTAACTTCCTCTTATGGCAGTTAGCCTATACAGAATTATATTTCACAGATAAATTCTGGCCTGAGTTTACCAGAAATGACCTTTATAAAGCTATTTATGATTTCCAGCAACGCGAAAGAAGATTTGGAATGACAAGCGATCAAATAAACGAACAATTAACCATCACCAACTAATGACAAAAATGACTTTTAGTAAAAAAACAGTAACACTTCTGATATTTGGTTTTTTGTTTTTTGTGAATTCAATTAAGGCACAGCAAATCGATACATCTATTGTTAATTATAAGAATCCAAAAAAATTCAAAGTAACAGCGATAGAAATCAGCGGCACGCAGTTTTTAGATAAAAATATTATTCGCTCACTGACAGGTATTAAAGTAGGCGATCAGATATCCATTCCGGGTGATGAAATCACCAAGTGTATTAAAAGTTTGTGGAAACAAGGATTATTCGGAAATGTAAAAATTTATGCAGACAAAATTGAAGGTGAAGCAATTTATCTAACCATTGATGTCGTTGAAAAACCAAGGTTAAATGAGATTACATTAAAAGGGTTGAAAAAAGGAGATGCAGATGATTTGAAAAAGAAATTAGATGCATTAAGAAGCAAACCTCTCACAGATGCTTTAAAAGTAAATATCAGAAACACCATTGCAGATCAGTTTGAAGATAAATCATACCTGAATCCTGTAATTGATATTGTAGAAAAGAAAGATGAAGGTCTGGTAAACAGTGTTTCTTTAATCGTGAATGTAGACAAAGGAAATAAAGTCAAAATAAATAATATTGAGTTTAATGGCAGAGTGAACGGAGAAATTGCCAAGATGAGAAAGGTTATGAAAGATACTCGTGAGCGTTCAAAAGTTGATTTTTTTCTTAAAGACAGCAGAAGCAAAAAACAAAAAACAAAAGATGCTTTATATACGCTGGCTAACTTAAATTCTAATTCTGTGAAAGATTTCTTTATGGAACGTTTCAGAATTACATTCAAAGGGTCAAAATACAATGAGAGAAAATACGAAGACGATAAACAAAAATTAATTAATTACTATAATAATAACGGATTCCGAGATGCCAGAATTGTTTCTGATACGGTAGTAAAAGATCCGGATGGCAACGTAAGCATCACCATGAATATTGATGAAGGTAACAGATATTATTTCAGAGATATTCAGTTTAAAGGAAATTCTAAATTCCCGTCAGAAACGCTGGCACGTGTGCTGAATATCAAAAAAGGTGATGTATATAATGCTGAGCTATTGCAAAAACGCCTTTCACAAGATCAGGATGGCGGTGATATCAGTTCCTTATACTATGATGATGGTTATTTATTCTTTAGCATTAATCCGGTGGAAGTAGCCGTAGAAAATGATTCCATTGATTTAGAAATCAGAATCAATGAAGGTCCGCAGGCAACTATTAAAAATGTAATTATTGAAGGAAATAATAAAACCAACGAACATGTAATCAGACGTGAGTTGAGAACTTTTCCAGGTGATAAGTTCAGCCGTTCCGATTTAATCCGTTCTCAACGTGAAATTGCTAATCTCGGTTTCTTCGATCCACAGGAAACACGTGTAGAGCCTATTCCAAATCCGGCAGATGGAACGGTAGATATTAAATATACCGTAAGAGAAAAATCTGCAGATCAGGTAGAATTATCTGCTGGTTGGGGCGGTCAGCAGGGCGGCCTTATAGGTACTTTAGGGTTGAAGTTTAATAACTTTTCTTTGCGTAATATTTTTAATAAAAAAGCATGGTCTCCATTGCCTACCGGCGACGGACAACAACTTACCGTTCGTGTGGAAAGTAATGGAAAGCGCTACCAGAATTATAATTTTTCATTTACAGAACCCTGGTTAGGCGGCAAAAAACCAAATGCATTTACCGTTGCTGCATTTCGTTCCAGAATTCAGGACGTTAACGACAGAACCGTATTGGGAAAACAAATTACCAATGGTCTTTCTCTTTCATTGGGTACTCGTTTGAAAAAACCGGATGATTTCTTTATCGTTCAAGCGGCTGCAAATTATTTTGGATACGTATTGGATAATTTCTCCAACCGTTATTTTGTAAATAATCAGGCATTGGATAGCGGAAAATTCAGCAATCTAAACTTTAAAATCACAATTTCCAGAAACTCTATTAATCAGCCTGTTTTTCCAACCGGCG
>JBIKPT010000211.1:0-4415 GCA_044357355.1 Chitinophagales bacterium | reverse complement strand
GCGTAAGTTTTTTGAAGACAGAAAGTCGGGTGTTTTTAATACACATTTAGGTGCTTTTCCGGAGAAATAAACGATTTTTTTGCTATCATTTCTCAGTTTTACTATTTATCTTTGTTCTATGAAAGCTACCAAAACAAACAATTTTTTATTAGCCACAGGTTTAGTTTTAGCTGCGGTTATCTTCAGAGTTTTATCCAATCAGTTTAACTTCTTTAATCTTACACCTGTGATCGCTATTGCGTTATTTTCAGGCGCAAAGTTTAAAGACAATAAAGCTGCTATCCTGATACCAATGATTACTATGTTTGTCAGTGATGCGTTATTGTCTTACCTGAATAATCATGCATTATTTCATAACACTATTCTGTTTACCTATGGTTCAGTTTTGGCGGTTATCTTCTTAGGGAAATTATTAACCGATTCAAAATTAAACATTGGCAAAACGGTTGGTCTTTCATTAGTTGCTTCCTTGCTTTTTTTCCTGATTTCTAACTTTGGTGTCTGGCTTTTCGGTAATATGTACAGCTTAACTACTTCAGGCTTAATTCAATGCTATGTTATGGCTATTCCATTCAATAAATTCAGCTGGTTAGGTGATTTGTTTTTTGTAATGGTTTTATTTGCTATTTATGAAGTTGTTTATACAAAAATAACTGCTGCATCCGGAAATTTAGTTTGGCAAAAAAGTGATACAATAGATTAATCTTTTTGTACTTTTTTCTTACCTAAATGTTATTTTAACAAGTGTTATTATCTTTAATTCTTGTTCCTTAGGCATTATTGCATACATTTGCCTCTCTAAATTTTTATACCTTGACACTAATAAAATCAATATCAGGCATTCGTGGAACGATCGGTGGAAAATCAGGTGATGCTTTAACACCAATTGACATTGCAAAATTTACTTTAGCATTCGGTACTATACTCAAACTAAAAGATGCAAAGAAAATTGTGGTAGGAAGAGATGCCCGCATTTCCGGAGAAATGGTACACCATATCGTTGTCGGAAACTTAATTGGTATCGGCTTAGATGTAATTGATTTAGGTCTCGCCACCACACCAACCGTAGAAATGGCCGTTACTGCAGAAAATGCAGACGGTGGAATTATCATTACAGCATCTCACAATCCAAAACAATGGAATGCATTAAAATTACTGAACAATAAAGGCGAATTTATTTCGGAAAAAGTCGGACAGGATGTGTTAAAAAGAGCAAACTCAGGAAAGTTTGATTTTGTGGAAGTGGATAAACTCGGACAGGTTACACAGAAAGATTACCTCGATTATCACATCGAACAGATTTTGAAGATACCATATGTAAATATAGAGGCAATCAAAGCTAAAAAATTTAAAGTAGTGGTCGATGCCGTGAATAGTGTCGGTGGCATTGCCGTTCCCAAATTATTGAGCGCTTTAGGTGTAGAAATTATTTATGAATTATACTGTGAGCCAACCGGAAAATTTGCGCATAATCCGGAACCATTGCCGGAAAATTTATCTGCGTTATCTTCTGAAGTAAAACAACAAAAAGCAGACATCGGAATTGCCGTAGATCCGGATGTCGACAGATTAGCTTTTATTGATGAACAAGGTGCTGCTTTCGGCGAAGAATTCACATTAGTTGCGGTTGCAGATTATGTATTAGCACACAAAAAAGGAAATACAGTTTCTAATTTATCCTCTACAAAAGCACTGAGAGACATCAGCGAGAAACATGGCGTTAATTATGCAGCTTCCGCAGTGGGTGAAGTGAATGTGGTAGAGAAAATGAAAGAAACCAATGCCGTCATCGGCGGCGAAGGAAACGGCGGAATTATTTTACCGGAATTACATTACGGAAGAGATGCACTGGTCGGCATTGCTTTGTTTTTATCGCATCTCGCAACTTCCAATAAAAGCATGAATTCTTTAAGAGCACAATATCCAAATTATGTTATCTCAAAGAATAAAATCCAACTGGAAGAAGGCATGGTCATTACGGATATCATTCAAAAAGTTAAAGAAAAATACAAACAATATCCACAAAATACCATCGACGGTTTAAGGATCGATATCGATCAGGATTGGGTACATATCAGAGGTTCCAACACAGAGCCAATCATTAGAATTTATTCGGAGAGCTCTACAGAACAAACCGCCAATGCCATTGCACAAAAAATGCAAAAAGACATTATGGCAATCTTGAAAGAAAAGTAGTTGATTTAAACTTATTGCGATTTGTAACGAATAAATTCTAAAAAAAACTGACAATGTTTAATTATATCGTATAGTAAAGAAGCGTGGGTTGGCAAAAATCGCCAGCTAAGCGTGGCTACGAGCGTGGAGCGATATTTTTGCCTTGTCTTTTTTGGTTACTTTTTTTGACTAAGAAAAAAGTGACAAAAGTTGATTCTTATTAATCATTTAGGTAAAAAATGGAATTAATTAAAACCGCTCAACTGGTTTGATTTGTAATTTTTGAAACATAATCAACAATTAAAAGTGGATGTTGAATTGTTGTTTCTCTATGGTTTTTTCCGTTCTGAATTTAATCGTACATTGTACTCCTTAATCGCACAAAATCTTGGCTGCTTTACTCGAAACCATCTGGAAAAATCTACAGGCAAAGAAATTTGAACCTGTTTATTTTTTATGTGGCGAAGAAGCTTACTACATAGACCTGATCGAAAGTTTTATTGCGGATAATGCTTTAGAGCCTCACGAAAAAGATTTCAATTATTCGATGTTTTACGGCAAAGATGCCGATCCGATGCAGGTGCTGAACGATGCCAAACAATATCCGACATTTGCAGAAAGAAGATTGGTGATCGTTCGCGAAGCACAGGATATTAAAGTAAAAGACTGGGAATTCTTTGAGAAATACCTGGAAAATCCGGTAAAAAGCACCATACTCGTTTTTGCACATAAAAACAAAACGCTGGACAAGCGTACCAAGATTGCAAAGGTCGTAGAAAAACAAACGGTCTATTTTGAATCCAAGAAAAAGACAGATGAAGAACTGCCAAAATGGATTACCGGTTATGTAAAGAAGAATAACTTTTCCATCAGCGGTGACGCGGTTAAAGTACTGGCAGAAAATTTAGGCAACGATTTATCGCGTATTGCCAATGAATTAGACAAGCTGTCTGTGATGCTGGGCGAGCAAACAGAAATTACGCCGGATATCATTGAGAAATACATCGGCATATCTAAAGAATATAACATCACGGAATTCAATAACGCCATTATAAAAAGAGATTTTTCGAAAGCCATGAAAATGGTGATGTACTTCGAAAAAAATCCGAAAGCAGGTCCAATTATTGCCATTCTGGCTTATATGTACAGTCATTTCAGTAAGTTGTTTGTACTGCACCAAATGAAAGATGTAAAAGCGGCCACCGCAGCCATCGGCTGGATTCACTCGGATGTGAGCGGCAACATTCGTCACTATTCACCGCAAAAAACACAGGAAATCCTGCACCTGCTTTGCGAATACGATGCCAAAGCAAAAGGCTTATATGCTACGGGAAATAATTCCAATGCAGATTTATTAAAAGAATTGGTTTTCAAGGTAATTCGATAATTACTTTCATTTTTTTACTTTCAGTTATTTTTTTTAGTATTTTTAGGTAGATAGTATATGTATTCACACAAAATATTCATAGTCGTTATTTGTTTACTTGTTTCCTGTAAAAAGGAATCGTCTTTAAATACCAATCCATTTGCTGACGAGCCGCCAAAAAATAACTACCTGGCAGATTCTCCGTGGCCAATTACGCATGCCAATCCATATGCACAGGCATCTTCACCTTATGCCGGACCTTCTGAAAATGTAAACATCAGTAAAGATTACAAAGCAGGCGCGCCGGGCACCGTAACGATGGTCATTTCCGGTGCATATCCAAGCGGCAACCGCGTCGTATGGTATGGCAATAACACACATGTTGTAAAAGCAAAAGATATCGGTTCTGGTTTGCAAATCATTGCTCAAAAAGAAAAAGAAGGCAATTCATTAGGCAGTATTTTTTCTGTGGAATCAAGTTTGAGCGGTGCCTACACACTCATTGATAAGGATTTTACTTTCTTTTCGCCAAGAGGTACTTCCATCTATGCCTACTCAGATGCCATTTCCGGTGATGAAAATTCCGGCATCACTTTACTAAGAACGTTTGCAATTCCGCCAGCTCTGTTGGCTGCCGATGATAAGATTGTAGGAATGAATTTAACTTATGACGGTTATATTGCATTTGCTACCAACAAAGGCTTGGTAGGTGTAGTCAATCGTTCTTTCTCCAATTTTCATTACTACAAATTTTCGGACGAAGAGATTTCCAATTCCATTGCCGGTGATGAAGAAAACGGAATTTATGTGGTCACTTCCAAAAGGATGTACCGTGTTCAATGGACCGGCACTAAGCTAAGCATAGATGAAACGG
>JBIKPT010000060.1:0-15289 GCA_044357355.1 Chitinophagales bacterium | reverse complement strand
AACTGCGATACTGCCTATACAACCCTTGATATTAACTGGACAATCAATGATTCTGTAACGGCATCCGCCAATATCGCGGATGTTACAGCTTGCGGTAATCCAAACGGTAGTGCCACCCTTATTTCTGTAACTCCATCAAATGGTACCGGACAATGGACACAGATTTCAGGAACAGCTTCTAGTTCTCCGTCGGTTCCTACGGCTGTTAATACATTAAATATTTCTAACATTCCATGGGGTTCCGGTAATAATATATTCGCATGGACCGTTACAAACGGTGCTTGTACAGATGTAATATATGATACTATTGTTGTCGCAAATAATAGTACTTCTGTAATTACAAATGATACAATGAATTGTTTTACTTGTACTATAACCGATGGAACCACCTATACTTTCTTTGATTATCAAGGGTATCTTGTTTGTAAAATTGAAGATTTATCAAATTCATTTGATTTAGGATCTACGGAAGTGTGTATCAGAAGACCAACACCAAACATGGCTTCTTCTCCAAGAGTTATTACGAACGGTTATAATGACCTGATGCCTTATTTGAGAAGGTACTTCTCTATTACACCATCCATAAGTAACGCACCAGACGCATTAGCAAGAGTTACTTTGTATTTTACAGTTTCAGAATTTAATAATCTGGTACTTGCCAGTGCAGGCACACCCTATTCATTTGGCAGCGCATCAGATTTAAGAGTCAGTAAGTTTCCTGGTGGTGGAGGAATGTCTTTCTCTGGTCCAAATAATATTTTAGTACAGAATAATGTTCCGGGCGGCGAAATGATTGGTGCAGGTGGTTATGCTGGATCTCATCCAAACTGGACAACACCAATATTTGCAAATTATGCAGGAAATGGAGTTGATTATGAAGTTTCCTTTACTATAGACGAATTCTCTACATTTTATATCCATCCGGTTCGTTTTAATTATGAAGTTTTACCTGTTGAATTGGTATCTTTTACAGGAACTAATATTGGCGATAAAAACAGATTGGATTGGGTTACTGCTTCTGAACAGAATACATCCAGATTTATTGTAGAAAAAAGTTTCGATGGTGTTAACTGGTTCTATTTGGGTGAAAAACCTGCAGCAGGAAACAGTAATCAGACATTAAATTATGAGTTGTTTGATAATACACCGTTTGTAGGAAATAATTACTACAGACTGAAAATAATTGATCTGGATGAAACTTTTGAGTACAGTAATATTGTTATTATTAAACTCAACGCTGTCAGTGCAGATGGAATTGCCGGCGTGTTCCCGAACCCTTCTTCCGGTGCTTTTACGTTGCTGTTATCTTCAGTAGATAATCATAAATCCACCATAAAAGTATATGATATATTAGGCAGAATTCTTATTGATCGCTCAATTCAGTTAGTGGAAGGAACAAATACGGTGGACATAAATCTGCATGATTTTGCCAATGCAACATATATTCTAGAGTATACTGACAATAGTGGCAATACTTATAAGTATAAACTAATTAAACAGTAATAAATAAAATCAACATTCAGGAAAGCCTCACTAAGGTTTTCCTGGATTTAGTTTACACTTAATGAATTTATCTTTCTTTGGAGCCACTTATCTTCCGGAAATCTAGTTTTGAAAACAGTAAATAAACTGTCTGCTTCAGCTTTTCTGTTATTCTGAAGCAGCATATCTATTAAGTTATTTGCTGCATAATTAAAAACAGGTTCTCTTTCTATAACATACTTAAAATAGAAAGATGCTGAATCTATGTTGTTTAATGCCCAATAAGTATATCCGACATAATTTATACTTGATAAATAAGTGGAATCTACCTCTTTGCTTTTTAGAAAATATCCTAATGCTTCTTCATATTCTTTTCTGTAAAAAGAACTAAGTCCTCTCAGTTCCCATAAATCAGGTACTTTATCATAAATTTTTAATCCTGCAATTGCATATTTTTCTCCTGTTTGTATCAGACTGTCACAAATCACTCTGTTTGCACCAGGTTTCAGCTCTTCTGCCAGTGCTAAATTTATATATGCAGCAGCAGCCATTCTGTTTGCATTCACAGATTGCTTTAAATACGGCATGTCTTTTTCAATTAAAGTAAAAGAATTTTTCCAGTTATTTGTTCGGGAAATTGTAAAACCAAGAAATGTAAAAAAAATAAAAGGAAAAATGAAGTAAGAGATTTTTTTTAAAAAGAGAGAGTCAGAATAGTATAAGTCAATAATTATTGAAGAAACTGCCAAGCAGAATCCCAGTGAAGCAATAAAGTTATATTTATCCATAACAATTCCTGCTACCAATACGTACAGGTTTAATGAATAGGCTATTGAAATCAGAAAAAATAGAAATGAAAAAAGATAAATTTTATTGCTGTGATACACTTTTATACTAATTGCAAAAAAGGAAATAAGTATAAATAATGAAATAAAATTCTGTAAAGAAAATAAACCAGTTACCTGAACTTGATTATATCCAAAGAAAAAATAATATCCAAAAGGAATAAACAAAAACTTTATGTAATATAATATACTGGTAAGTGATAATGAAATTCTGTTAACTAGAGTGTCATTATTTACCAAAGGATTTTCATCGTATCCAATTGAAAAAATATACTCTTCATCGTTAGGCATAGAACGGAAGAAAAGAAGAATGATTATTACAATAATTCCTGTTATGGAAATTGTTTTCAATGCATTTATCAGTTTTTTTCTGTCAATTTCCCTGAAGAATAAAATAACTAACAATGGTGCTATAATAAACGCATAAGCATCTAGTTTTGAGAACAACGCTAAAGAGATTAGTACAATAAATAAACTAATTCTGAATAACCTTTTTTTATCAAAATACCGAATAAGCTGAATGGATGCAGTCAGACCGAAAAGCATACTCAAAAGATTGTCTCTTGCCTTAATATTTGCAACAATACTTACATGATTTGGATGTACAAGAAAAAGCAGACAGCATATAAAACCGAGTAAAATCAATTTATTTTCTTCTTTTTCAAAACGGCATATTACAATAAAGTCAAATAGTATTACAAGTAACACTCCAAATAAAATTACATTAACCATATGTGATATTCCCGGGCCGGCTTCATTAAATAATAAACGCTCCAGCCAAAATGATAAAACAGAAATGGGTCGATAATCAGCTCCGGCAAACCAGGATTTGAATATAGACAGAAAACCACTAAAACTATTTTCCGTATTATTAATAGCGCTTAAAATAAATTTATCATCAATTCCGTAATCATAATCTGATGTTCGTCCGTATAATAATAATGTGCCAAGAAAAAGTGTGATTTTGATTGCAGCGTGTATTGAAAAAAAAGTTTTGTTTTTTGAACTTAATTGTTGTTTCCTTATATTTTGTTCGGGTAACTTTTTATTTATATTGACAGATTGTTTCTTAGACATACTAGTATAATTATCTATAAGGTTTGTATAAAATAAAATTAAAGATAATTTTTATATTCCTACTCATTAAAATTTGTACTACATTTACAATGCAAATTTATTTACTATGAAATTCATTATCCGTTTCCTTATAAAAATTGCCACTGTAATCGGCTTGTCTTATTTATTGCCTGCAATCTGGTCAGGCTTCAGTAATCCTATAGTAAACTCACCATTAGATGCCGTGGAAGTAGCATTAGTACTTACTGTATTGAATACTTTCATAAAACCAATTATTAAAATATTCGCTCTGCCTATTACCTGTATCACACTGGGATTATTCTCGCTGGTAATAAGTGCTGCAATGGTAGTCCTTACAGATAATATCCTTGATGGTTTTCAGGTAGGCGGATGGATTGCTGCACTGATTTTCAGTTTGTCATTCTCATTCATCAGTGCAACTGTCGAGAAATTCATCGTAGATGAAGAATAGTACCGACAAATAGTCTGTTTTTATATTTTAATTATGTCATTCTTTCACCTTTAGAAAGATAAATCATACATTTTGTCATCTCGCATACTTTTTGATAGTATACTGACAGTGGAATAGCAGCATTTCTGTTGAACTGCTGCAAAATTAAATACTATCAATATGAATCCAAATAACTATACCATTAAATCACAGGAAGCAATTGCCGGTGCACAACAAATTGCATTCGACCATAAACATGCTTCTTTAGACACCTTTCATTTGTTAAAATCCATTTTGGAATCGGATCAGGATGTTACACCTTTCTTATTTAAGAAAGTAAATGCAGATATCCGAAAAGTAAAAGCTGAATTGGAATCATTATTACAGAAACAACCAACCGTTTCCGGCGATAGCATGCAGTATCCTTCTCAGGCATTATCGCAAACCTTACTAAAAGCAAATTCTTATCTGAAAGAATTTAACGATGAATACGTATCTATAGAACATTTACTGCTGGCTTTATTAAGTGCAAAAGATGTGACTGCAGAATTATTAAAGAATAATAATATTACAGAACCCAATTTAAAGCTGGCTATTAAAGAACTTAGAAAAGGACAAACCGTGAATAATCCAAGTGCTGACACTACATACAATTCGCTTGACAAGTACGCAAAAAACCTGAATGATTTAGCTCAATCCAATAAACTGGATCCTGTTATTGGCAGAGACGAAGAAATCCGCAGAGTACTTCATATCCTGTCGCGCAGAACAAAAAATAATCCAATTTTGGTAGGAGAGCCAGGTGTTGGTAAAACAGCCATTGCAGAAGGTATTGCACATAGAATTATTGCAGGCGACATTCCGGAAAATTTGAAATCAAAAATTATCTATTCACTGGATATGGGCGCATTAATCGCTGGTGCTAAATATAAAGGTGAATTTGAAGAACGGCTGAAAGCGGTTATCAAAGAAGTAATTGATTCCAACGGACAAATTATTTTGTTTATTGATGAAATCCATACCTTAGTAGGTGCAGGTGGCGGCGGTGATGGTGCAATGGACGCTGCAAATATTTTAAAACCAGCCTTAGCTCGTGGTGAATTGCGCGCCATTGGTGCGACAACACTCAACGAATACCAGAAATATTTTGAAAAAGATAAAGCACTTGAACGCAGATTTCAGAAAGTAATGGTGAATGAGCCAAGTGTGGAAGATGCGGTTTCCATTTTACGTGGATTAAAAGAACGCTATGAAACACATCATAAAGTAACGATTAAAGATGAAGCAATCATTGCTGCGGCAGAATTATCGAGTCGTTATATTACCAATCGTTTTTTGCCGGATAAAGCTATAGACTTAATTGACGAAGCTGCTGCTAAATTGCGTTTGGAGATGGATTCAGTGCCGGAAGAACTGGATGAACTGGACAGAAAAATCCGCCAGCTCGAAATTGAAAGAGAAGCCATCAAGCGTGAAAATGACGATGTAAAAGTGAAGGATTTATCTGAGACTATTTCAGAACTTTCAGAACGCAGAAATGCCATGAAAGCAAAATGGCAAAGCGAAAAAACTATTGTTGACAGAATCTCCTCTGAGAAAGAAGCGATAGAAAATTTGAAAGCAGATGCAGAAAAAGCAGAACGTATTGGCGACTATGCAAAAGTAGCAGAAATCAGATATGGAAAAATAAAAGAAGCGGAACAGAAATTAATAGCTTTTGAAAAAGAACTGGACGATATTAAAAAAGGAAGTCGCTTAATGAAAGAAGAGGTAACGGCAGAAGATATTGCAGAAGTTGTTTCAAAATGGACAGGTATTCCGGTGAATAAAATGCTGCAGGCAGAGAAAGATAAATTACTGCATCTCGAAGATTATTTACACAAGCGTGTCATCGGTCAGGACGAAGCCATCATAGCCGTATCAGATGCCATACGAAGAAGTCGCGCCGGCCTGCAAGATCCGAAAAAACCATTAGGTTCTTTCCTGTTTATCGGAACAACCGGTGTAGGAAAAACCGAATTAGCAAAAGCATTGGCAGAATTATTATTCGACGATGAAAAAGCAATGGTGCGCATAGATATGAGTGAATACATGGAAAAACATTCCGTTTCTCGTCTGATTGGTTCGCCTCCGGGATATGTCGGATACGATGAAGGCGGTCAGTTGACAGAAGCCGTCAGAAATCATCCGTATTCGGTGGTGTTATTGGATGAAATTGAAAAAGCGCATCCGGATGTATTTAATGTATTACTGCAAGTGTTGGAAGATGGAAGATTGACCGATAATAAAGGAAGGGTAGTCGATTTTAAAAATACGATTATCATTATGACATCGAATATCGGTTCTCACCTGATACAACAGAATTTCGAAAATGTAAAAACGGAATCAGAAATATTTACAGCAACGGAAACGTCTAAAGTACAAATTTTTGAAGCATTGAAAAGAGTAGTGAAACCTGAGTTCTTTAACCGTATCGATGAGGTTATTATGTTTAAACCATTGTTGCAGAATGATATCAGTGAAATCGTGAAAATTCAATTAAACAATCTAAAAAAACAATTAATTGAAATGGATATTCAGATGGAATATACCAACGAACTGGTAGATTATTTTGCTAAAGAAGGCTATGAACCACAATATGGCGCACGACCACTGAAACGCTTAATCAACAGGGAATTGGTCAATCAATTGTCTAAAATGATTCTTGCTGATAAGATAGATAAAAGTAAAACAGTCATAGCAGATTGTTTCAACAATGAAATAACTTTCAGAAACAGCAATGAGGCATAATAAATATAATTTTTTTATTAACTAAAAAGAGGCATCATTTCTGATGCCTCTTTTTAGTTTAGTTCAATTTCAATTATTTGTTTGCATATCTAAGTAGTTGTTTGTTACTGTTAACAATTTCCTTAGTCTGAATTATTTCAAATCAAAGCGATCCAGGTTCATTACCTTATTCCAAGCAGCAATAAAGTCAGTTACAAATTTCACCTTAGAATCATTACTGGCATATACTTCAGCAATCGCTCTCAGTTCAGAGTTGGACCCGAAAATTAGGTCAGCGCGTGTAGCTGTCCATTTTAAATTTCCGGTTTTTCTGTCACGACCTTCAAATTCTTCTTTCGTGTCAGAAGTAGCTTTCCAAATTGTATTCATATCCAGTAGATTCACAAAGAAATCATTGTTCAATGCATCTTTTTGAGTGGTGAAAACTCCATGTTTGGATCGGTTGTAATTAGCTTGTAAAACACGCAGCCCGCCAACTAAAACGGTCATTTCAGGTGCTGTTAACGTTAGCAATTGTGCTTTGTCAACCAGTAATTCTTCTGTCGATAAAGTGTATTGGTTTTTTAAGTAATTGCGGAATCCATCAGCCATAGGTTCCAGAAATGCCACAGAAGTCACATCCGTCTGTTCTTTCGTAGCATCCATACGTCCAGGTGTGAATGGAACGTTGTAATCATAGCCTGCATTTTTAACTGCTTTTTCAACGGCTGCACAACCTGATAATACGATAAGATCAGCTATAGACACTTTCTTCGTTGAAGATTTAGCGTTGAAATCCTGTTGTATTTTTTCAAGAGTTTTTAAAACTTTTTCCAGTTGTGCCGGATTATTTACTTCCCAGTTTCGCTGCGGTACAAGTTGAATACGTGCACCATTTGCACCACCTCTTTTATCTGTGCCTCTGAAGGTAGAAGCAGAGGACCATGCTGTAGATATCATTTCACTTAACGTAAGACCTGAATTTAAAAGGCTCGTTTTTAAACTTGAAATATCTTTAGTGTCAATTAAAGGGTGATTTACAGCAGGAATAGGATCCTGCCAGATTAATTCTTCTTTAGGGACTTCAGGTCCTAGATATAAGGCGCGTGGTCCCATATCACGATGGGTAAGTTTAAACCAGGCACGAGCAAATGCATCCGTAAATTTATCCGGGTTCTCAAGAAAATTTCTGGATATTTTTTCATAAGCAGGATCAAATCGAAGCGATAAATCTGTAGTTAACATGGTTGGTTTATGCATCTTGGTGCTGTCAAATGCATCCGGAATAATTAAATCTCCGTCTTTTGCTGTCCATTGATGCGCACCAGCCGGGCTTTTTGTTAATTCCCATTCGTAACCAAACAACATTTTAAAGAAGCCTTGTCCCCATTTTGTAGGTGTAGGTGTCCAGGTAACTTCAAGCCCAGAAGTAATCGCATCTTTCCCTTTTCCGCTTGCATACTTGCTTTTCCAGCCTAATCCTTGTTCTTCAATTCCTGCTGCTTCCGGTTCAGGGCCAACCAATTTCGCATCGCCTGCTCCATGTGTTTTTCCAAAAGTATGTCCGCCTGCAATTAAAGCAACCGTTTCTTCGTCATTCATGCCCATTCTGCCAAATGTTTCACGGATATCTTTTGCCGCAGCTACCGGATCCGGATTGCTGTTTGGTCCTTCCGGATTTACATAAATCAATCCCATTTGAACAGCGGCCAAAGGATTTTCCAGTTTTCGGTTTTCAGTATATCGTTTGTCATCCAGCCATTTCTTTTCAGAGCCCCAGTAAATAGTAGACTCCGGTTCCCATACATCTTCTCTGCCGCCTGCAAAACCAAATGTTTTGAAACCCATGGATTCTAGGGCAACATTTCCGGTTAGAATCATTAAGTCTGCCCAGGAAATTTTACTGCCGTATTTCTGTTTAATCGGCCACAATAATCGTCTGGCTTTATCTAAGTTGGCGTTGTCAGGCCAACTGTTTAATGGTGCGAAACGCTGTTGTCCGGCACGTGCACCGCCTCTTCCGTCACCGGTTCTGTAGGTACCTGCACTGTGCCATGCCATTCTTATAAATAAAGGACCATAATGACCATAGTCAGCAGGCCACCAATCTTGTGATTGTGTCATCAAATCACTTAAATCTTTTTTAAGTGCTGTTAAATTCAGGCTCTTAAATTCTTTTGTGTAATCAAAATTACTTCCTAATGGATTAGATGCCGGATTGTTTTGACGTAATACACTTAGATTTAGTTGGTTTGGCCACCAGTCACGATTCGTTGTCGCTGTTATATTTGAGTTCTTGAGCGGCACAACTGTAGGTGTGTTTTCTTTTACTGTCTTGTGTGGGTCTTCCGAAGCACTTGCCATGTAAGGACATTTAGCAGCGTTTTGTTTGGCATCTTCTGCACTCAGGGAGAGAGAAAACAGAATGCCATAAAATGCAATAATTTTTTTCATGCAATATTATTTTTAGGGTGATAAAACTTGACTATACAATATTAATGCTTAAGTTTGTTTTATGAATACGATATTTTAGATGATAATATTGATGGTATAGATGAACATACAGCAACTTCAATACGTACTGGCTGTTGCAGAAAACAGACATTTTGAGCTGGCTGCACAAAAATGCTTTATTACGCAGTCCACACTAAGTACGATGATTTCAAAATTTGAAGATGAAATCGGTATACAGGTATTTGACCGCAAAAATAAACCGGTTACAGTTACAACAGAAGGGCTATTTGTCATAGAACAATTAAAGAATATTATCAATGACATTGAACAGCTGAATGAGTTGGTGAAAGAAATAAAAGGTGAAATAAAAGGCAATTTGAGTATTTCTGTCATTCCAACAATAGCACCTTATTTGCTGCCTTTGTTCATGCAGAGTTTTGCTTCAAAATTTCCTGATTTGAATATAAAAGTTAAAGAGCAAACGACACATGAAATTATCAGAAACCTGAAATCGAGAGAACTGGATATAGGTATTATTTCCATTCCGGTAGAGGATAAAGATATTGTGGAACATAAACTGTACGATGAACCTTTTGTTTTTTACGATGCAGGCAATACAACTAAAAATCCTGTTTCCGTTAAGAAGATAGATATGGGCAACTTATGTCTGATGGAAGAAGGGCACTGCATGCGCACCCAGATTATAAATCTTTGTGATCGTCATAATAAACAATTATTCTCCAAACTTAATTTTGAATTTAAGGCTGGTTCCATTGATAGTCTATTGCGTTTTGTCAGAGCCAATCAGGCTTCTACTTTATTGCCGTATTTGTCAGTTATAGATTTTTCTGAGCATGAAAAGAAGTTAATCAGCAATTTTGCAAATCCTGTTCCTTACAGAAGTGTTGGATTGGTGGTGCATCGGCATTTTGTAAAGAAAAAAATTCTGCACATCCTGCAAAAAGAAATTATGGATAAAGTAGCATCGGTATTGCCAAATAAGAAAATTACAGGTGAAAAATTATTTCCTTTACAAACACAATTTAAGCCAGTTCGAATAATTTTTTAAGTTCTGGAAATGATTAATAGGCGCAAGTAAAAAAACAAGCTTAGTTTGGTTTTTTTCGATAGATAAAACAACCTGCTTCTGATGGGTGGTCTTGCACATAGTCATTCATATCTTCTTTGTAAAGCAGTTGAACAATCATAAAATCACCAACCGCAACCACCGTAAAAAAAATACCTGCAAGCAGTAAAAGTGTATTGCCTGTAATAATTGAAATAAGAGAAGGAATAATTCCTAAAATAATTGCCGGCATCAGCGCACCAATGATATAATATTTCACTTTTAAAGGTTCTTTGCAATGACAGTAGGGTGTCAGCATTTTCCATAAAACACCAAATTTGATAGATTTGAAACCTTTACTGGCAAATCTGGACCAGGTAATTCCATGTATCAATTCATGTGCTATAATTCCCAGGATGAATAATATCAATAAAAGGAACCCACTGCCGGTAAAATCCAACATAAATTCTTCTGTAAGTGTTTTTATTGTAGATATATTAAGCCTGTCTTTCCAAAGTAAATAAAATGGCAATCCGAAAATTAAGCCAATTGGCAGAATTATAAAAAGACCAATAAGATTAGCCTGTGTCAGATTTATAGTCAATTGTTCTTTTTCAAATTGTTCTGGATGTTCCATTTCAATCATATTTTGTGACAGAATGAGTTGTTTTCGACCGAAAAATAATTAAATGACCTGAATTTTGTCTGTTTTTCATTTATATTCAGAAAAATCAAGTTCAATTTAGCCATATCTTAACCTGTAAGTAGTAAAATCTCTGCTATTTCATTTTTACAATTACAAATAAAGCAGTATCTTTGCACCTCAAAATCAACAAAAAAGTGGTAATTCCTGATTTAAAACTCATTTCCGGCAGATGCACACAGTATCTTTCTACAAAAATTGCGGAAAGCTATGGTCAGGATTTGACACCGGTGGAAGTGATGCAATTCAGCGATGGTGAGTTTGAACCGGTTATTACAGAAAGTATTCGTGGTTCTTATGTGTTTTGTATGCAAAGCACCTTTGCTCCGGCTGATAACCTGATGGAATTATTATTATTGATTGATGCAGCAAAAAGAGCTTCAGCAGGATATGTGGTGGCTGTTATGCCTTATTTTGGGTTGGCACGTCAGGACAGAAAAGATAAACCACGCGTCGCCATTGGTGCAAAACTGGTTGCCAATATGCTGGTAGCAGCAGGTGCTCAGCGTGTAATGACCATGGATTTGCATTCACCGCAGATTCAGGGGTTTTTTGATATTCCGGTGGATCACTTGGAAGCCGATGCTATTTTTATTCCTTATATGAAACAATTAGGCATCGATGATATGGTATTTGCTTCACCGGATGTTGGTGGTATCAAAAGAGCCAGAAACTATGCTCGTCAGTTTAATGCAGAGCTAGTTATTTGTGATAAACACCGCGCAAAAGCAAATGAAATAGAATCCATGAGATTGATTGGCGATGTTACAGATAAAAATGTCATTCTGGTAGATGACCTTATTGATACCGGTGGAACATTATGTACTGCAGCCAACCTCATTATGGAAAAAGGTGCAAAAAGTGTTCGCGCATTGATAACACATCCTGTTTTGTCAGGCAAAGCGTATGAAAGAATCGAAGCTTCAGCTTTAACAGAATTAGTGGTCTGTGATACTATACCATTGAAACAACCAAGTCCAAAAATTAAAGTGCTTTCCGTTGCACCCTTGTTCGCAAGAGCTATCAGAAATGCACATGAGTATAAATCTATTAATTCATTATTCATTCAAAAAAAGTAATTTTATTATGCAAACCATTACCATTAGCGGAAAAGCAAGACCAAGCGTAGGAAAAGTAGCTACCAAAGCAGACAGAGCTGCAGGCAACATTCCTTGCGTGATGTATGCGGGAAACGAGGTGGTGCACTTCACTTCAACTTTATCTGAGTTGAGAGGAATTCTGTACACACCTAAATTTTTTAAAGCCATTATCAACATTGATGGCACTACGCACGAAGCGTTGCTAAAAGATGTACAGTCACATCCGATAACAGAAGAAATTCGTCATATCGACTTTCATAAATTAACACCGGGTGTTCCCGTAATCGTTGAAATTCCAATCAAAGTAGTTGGTTCTTCTCCGGGTGTGAAAGAAGGTGGTAAATTATTGGTGAAGGTTAGAAAGGTAAAAGTGAAAACATTACCTGAAAATCTGAAAGATGTAATAGAAGTAGACATCACACCATTAAAATTAGGTCAGTCTTTCAAAGTAAGAGATATTAAGGAGCCAAACTTTGAGATATTAAACTCAATGTCTATTCCATTGGTATCAGTTGAGATAACAAGAGCGTTGAAATCTGCTGCAACAGACGCTGCAAAAGCAGAAGCTTCTGCTAAGAAAAAATAGTCAGCGACGGTTGATTATTCTAAAGGTCGGAGTGAAAACTTCGACCTTTTTTTGTGTATATATTGAACGTATTGTGGATGAATTGCTTATGTTATTTGTAGATACATGACTATATTTGTTTTACGTAAATTAATTTAAACCAACCGAATGAAATATTTATTTTACTTAATGTTCAGTACAACCATGCTGAACGCATTTTCCGGCACATCTTTATGGCAAAGAGTAGCCAACAGAAATATAACAATTGAAGGAGAACGGAAAATTATTCCACAAACCACATCATTAGTAAGATTGGAAGATGCATCTTTTAGAGCAATGCAATTGACTATTCCTTTATCAGCAAACAGTCCGGCTCTTATTATCCAATTGCCAACTCCTGACGGAACAGAAATATCGTTTCGTATTTTTGAAAGTTCTTGCATGGAAAAACCGTTGGCAGATAAATATCCGACCATTAAAACCTATCAGGCAGTTTCAATAGAGAATCCTTCAGTGACTGCAAAACTGGATTATACGGAGTTTGGTTTTCATGCAATGGTATTCAGTGAAAATGGTATCTATTTTATTGACCCGTACAGCAACAAAAATACCGGATATTATAACTGTTATTATAAAAAAGGGTATACCAGATCAAACACCGGATTTACCGGTTGTGCCACAGAAAATCAGGAAGAGGAAATTATTTTGGAACAACAACGAATTACGTTGCAGGACCCGGGAACTACAGCATTATTAGCCGATGGCGTTAGACGTACCTATCGTTTGGCGCTTGCCTGCACAGTCGAGTATTCTCAGGCAGTAGCAGGTCCTGCACCAACAAAAGCAGCCGTGCTAAGTGCTATGGTTACCTCCATGAACAGAATTAATGGATTGTATGAAAAAGATCTTTCCATACACATGAATCTGGTTGCCAATAATGATACGCTGATTTTCATAGGTACTGATAGTTATTCCAATAATAACGGAGGTGCTATGCTTGGTCAAAATCAAACGGTATGTAATGCAAGAATTGGAAGTGCAAATTATGATATCGGACACGTTTTCAGTACCGGTGGAGGCGGTGTTGCTTTTTTAGGATGCGTATGCAGTGCAAACGATAAAGCAAAAGGTGTAACAGGGGCATCAAATCCAATAGGTGATGGTTTTGATATAGATTATGTGGCACACGAGATAGGACATCAATTCGGTGCAAACCATACATTTAATGCAGGCTCCGGAGCTTGTTCGGGAAATAGAAATGGTTCAACAGCTTATGAGCCCGGAAGCGGAATCACGATCATGGGTTATGCAGGTATTTGCGATGCGAACGACATTCTGCCAAATTCTGAAGATTTCTTTCATCGTGTCAGCATCGTGGAAATATATAGCCACATCAACTCAACAAGCTGTGAAGTGCTAACTAATACAGGAAATACGCCACCTGTTGTTACTAATTATACAGGTACTTTTTCTATTCCTTTTAAAACAAGCTTTGAGTTAACAGCAGCTGCAACAGATGCAGAAGGTCATGCCATCAATTATCTCTGGGAAGAATGGGATTTAGGACCTTCCGGAAACTGGAATGCAGCCAATAATACCACAGCACCTATTTTTCGTTCGTTTAAACCATCAGCATCCGGAACTCGTGTTTTTCCTGTAAGAGATAGTTTGATTAATAATGTTATTAAGTACAAAGGAGAAGTGTTGCCGGAAACTACACGCGATGTGAAATTCAGATGTACGGTTAAAGATATAGATTCGGATGGTTATGGTGCCGTGAATGCACCGGACAATAACTTAACGGTAAAGTCAGTTACAACCAGTACTCTATTCAGAGTAACCAGTCAGGCTACTGCAACTACATTTACAGGTAACACCAATCAAACGGTTGTCTGGAATGTTGCGGGTACAACTGCTGCTCCGATTTCTTGTGCAAATGTTAATATCTATTTGTCTTTAGATAGCGCCAGAACATTTCCATATTTACTGGCATCTAACACACCGAATGACGGAACAGAGTCTGTCTTGATTCCTAATGTTGCAACCAATAATCCATCTGCACGAATAAAAGTTAAGGGAAGTGGAAATGTATTCTTTGATTTGAATGATGGCTGGATAAAAATAAATCAGGCTTTAGTGGCTGCATTTGCCAGCAGTACAAATTCTATTTGCGAAGGAGAATCAATTACATTCAATAATGTGTCTCAGGGAAATCCGGATTCTGTGAGATGGACCATCAATGGTGGTTCGCCGACAACTTCCAACTCTTTAAATAGCGTTCAATCTACGTTTAATTCACCTGGTAATTATACGATTAGCCTGACAGCATACAAGGCAGGTTCACCAAATAATATATCATCAACAAATATCGAAGTTAAACCAAAACCAACAATTGTTTTTAATCCATCTGCTCCGGTAACCTGTGCAGGTGAACCAATTAATATTACTGCGGGATATATTGCCGGTGCCACTTGTGTTTGGAGTACCGGTTCTTCTAATACAACTATTACCGTTGCACCCACTCAGCCTACTTATTATTCCGTGGAAGTAACAAATAATGGATGTTCTTCTTCTGACTCTGTTTTAGTGAATGTTAATCCGGTTAAGACAACAGACATTACCAGCGTAATTTGTGCCGGAGAAAGTATTGCAGTTGGAACCGATGTATTTACAGAAAGCGGCAATTTTACCACCGTACTTCAAACCACAGCAGGTTGCGACAGCACAGTGAATTTAGCACTGACAGTCAATCCGGTTAAGACAACAGATATTACTCG
>JBIKPT010000210.1:0-4427 GCA_044357355.1 Chitinophagales bacterium | reverse complement strand
TGATATACATTTATTGCAAGAAGGAAATGTAATAGTTGCAAAGAAAATGAGTAAAATAATTGAAGAAAGTTTGAAATTAAAAGAATAAGATGTTTCAACTGATTTCAAAAAAAATAAAATTCATAATTAAAAGCACTGCTTATTATTTTCCATTTTTATCACCGGTTTTAAATAAACTGATGCTGCTTTATCTTAAGCTGGAATATTTTTTAGTATTCAGAAAGAAGTCATTCATTTTTTATAACTTAAATAAAAACATAAAAATTAAACTGAATAAAAATTCTTTTCTTGCAAAATTGGTTTTAAATGATTTTGAATACGAAGAATTGGTATTTATCGAACAGCTTTTGTTGAAAGATGATGTGGTTTTTGATGTTGGTGCAAATATTGGTATTTATAGCTTATTATGTGCTGATTATGTTGGAGAAAATGGTAAAGTATTTGCATTTGAACCAGTTTCTGCAACCGTAAAATTATTGCAGGAAAATATAAAGCTTAATAAATTAAATAATATTGTGGTATGTGAAAAAGCTGTTTCTTCTGTGAGCAACGAACGATTAAAAATTTATACAAATAAAGATGGTTTTGACGCTTTTGATAGTGTACTTAAACCGTTTTTAATTTCATCAGAAGATATAATAATCGAATCTGTTACCTTAGATGATTTCATTGTTCAGCAAAATATAAATATTTCCAAAATAAGATTAATTAAAATTGATGTGGAAGGTTGGGAATTTAGTGTATTGCAAGGTGCCAAAAAAATAATTGAAATGGAACTGCCGGTTTCTTTTTTAGTAGAATTTAATAAAGAGGATACTGTTAAAAATGAACTGGTTTTTGGGTTTATGCAATCTTATAATTATACTTGGCATACCTTTGATGTTCCAATAAAAAAGCTGACAAGGTTTACGCATAAGATTAACATATTTAATGGTAATCTGATAGCAGTAAATGATAATTTTAAACAATTATATCCAAATTTTTTTTAAACCCATGGTTATATTATTTAATTCAGATGGAAGATTTGGACATCAGTTGAGTCAGTTTGCAACGCTGATTGCTTACGCAAATAAATATGACAGATCTTTTTTTTACTGGCGTTTTAAGTCAAGATTTGGTAATTATTTTGCAAGAAATTCAGATTCAAGACTTGCTCCGGTTAGTTTAAGTATTATATTAATTTTTTTGTGCTTCAAGCTGCTTAAATTCTTTTCTGTAAAAAAATACACTTTTTTAAATATTGAATTTCAGATCAAGAATGATAAAAATAATGAATTAGTATTTGATGATACTTTAGAGGGATTATTTACTTCCAAAGCAAAATATGTTGTGACTGATTATGTTTTTAACGATGTTCCAAATTTGTTAAATTATCGTGAGCATATAATTTCATATCTGTTGCCAAATGCAGATTTGCAAAATAAAACAGATAATTTTATAAACGCATTAAATCAGCAATATAAATTATTGGTTGGGTTACATATCAGAAGAGATGATTTTAAAGATTTTGCAAATGGGATTTTTTATTTTAATGATGAAACTTATATAAAAGTGATAAACCATTTTTTAAGTATTATTAATTTGGATGCAAAAGATATTGTATTTGTAATTTGCAGTGATGAAATAATTGATATTCAAAATTATTTAGAATTTAATATTTCATATCAACAAAGAAGTTTTGAGGATGATTTTTTTATACTTGCTAAATGTAATTATATTATAGCAACAAGAAGTATTTTTTCTACGCTGGCAAACTACATAAGCACCAATAAAATCTATCAACTAGTAGATGCTGATAAAGAATTTACGATGAATGACTTTAAAAGCTGTGAAGCTTTATTGTCTGAAAATTATAACTTTAAAGAAAAGATAGATTTTATATAAAAGTTTCTTTTTCCTGATAGGAAAATATCAAAGTATTTACAAACTCTTTTGCCCATTTTATTTGTTCAGCTTCTGATGATGGTGCAATTTTTCCTTTAACCGAATTGATTAACACAATTAATAATGTTTTAGCAGTTGCAGCTTCTAATGTTGATAGTTTTTCTTTAACAACAGAAATTATTTCTTGAATGATTTTTTCTTTATTCGTGTGAATAAGATTGTTGTCTAAAATATTTTCATAATCCAGATATAACTCTCCAATGTTTTTTAGCATTAATTTTTCGGTATTTTTAGCATTTTCCAGAATTACTGGTTTCCAGGAAAGTAACATACTTATAAAGTCTTTCAACTTATTGTAATTATTTTTTTCAAAGTAATTATTTTGCGGTAAATTGTTTAATTCTTTAGTCAGTGAATTATGTACTTTATCAATAAATGCTATACTTGTAGAAATAAAGGTGCTGTAATAAGGTGCATTTACAATACAGAAAAAAACAGGTAATTTATGCTGGTTACAGAATTTTATAATTGGTATAATTTCTTGCCAGTTTTGAGGCATTGGACAAGTATTTATGGTGATTTTTATTTTATTTTCATGGTAGATATTTAGATAATAATTTATATTGTCCATAAATTTCTCAAACTCTAAATTCTTTCTGATTTTTTCAGCACTTACTTTTGTTAACGAATCAATAGAAATTCCAATCTGAAAATTTCCACGTTCTAAAATATTTTTAAATTTATTGTTTAAAGTGCTTGCATTCGTTTGCAGATGTATTATACACGATGGATTTAGTTCAATCACTTTTTCCATGATGTCGTAATATATTTTTATTAAAGTTGGTTCGCCACCAATTAGGTTAATATACTTTACATGTGGAATAAATTCTGTTAACTGATCTGCAAATGTATCTTTGTAAACCATTGGAATTGACGGTAGTTTATTGCGATTTGACTGAATACTGGAAGAGTATATTCCGCCGCACATTACACATTCAAGATTGCATGTATTATGTATTTCAAAGTCTAATCTTGCCGGATATACAGAATGATTATTAGTATGTATATCAAAAGTTTGAGCCAATGCCAATCCGTAATCACGGTTTTTAATTTTGAGCTTGCAGCTGGAACAACCATATTCTAAATTGTAATCGCGATTAATTTTAGTATCGATGAATTTTCTTTTTTCTCCAAACCAAATGTCATGTATCGTTTCCGTATTAATATTTCCTATGGCATATTGCTTGTTTTCACAACAAACATATACACTGCCATCAAAACTAAATATCATACTTTTTTTAGGTGCAAAGCAAATGTTTTTGTCAGTTGTAAATTTTCTGCTTTTATTATATTCAATAATCTCTTTTTTTGTAAAAGACGGATTTAAAGCTTTTTGAAATTCAAAATCAATAAATTTAAGTTTAATGCTTTTATACGTGTTTAAGACTCTGACAGCATTGGTCGAAATAAAATCTATTTTAGCAAGTTGGTTGTAAAGTTTACTCATATTTGTCTTCTATAATCATTGCAATATACTATATAATTTACTAGTGCAGATAATTTTTATAGATTTCAATTTGTTCCGAAATTGCTTATATTTACAACGCAATGAAAATCACAAAAAATTTAAAAGCATTTGCAGGAAAGTATCCTAAACTATCGCTTTTAGGTTATACTGTCTTACAAAAATACTGGCATGTAAAAGCTGATTTTACCAACTATGATTATCCAGAAAATCCGGACGATTCAACTTTATCCTTAGATGTAATTAAAGAATACAATAAGCACAGAGCTTTCGGACCGATGAAACGAATTTGTTATGCGCCTTTCACGAACTTGCATTTTCAGATGAATGGTGATGTTTCAGCCTGTTCTTTCAATTACGATTATACGATTGGAAATATTCATCACCAAACAATTAAAGAAATATGGTTTGGCGACAAAGCAAATGAATTTCGCTCAACTTTAGCGAATTTCAATCTGGATAAATGTTTGTCTTGTAAAAAAGTATTGGTGTCAGAAAATTATAGTTCATTTCCACCTTTAAAATATGACATTCATGCGTCAGATATAACAGACTACCCGACACAAATGTCTTTTGAAATCAGTAACCTTTGTAACTACGAATGCATTATGTGTAATGAAGATTTTTCTTCATTAATAAGAAAAAACAGAGCAAAGTTGCCGCCCGTTAAATATTATTATCCTGATGATTTTATTGAGCAGTTAAAAGAGTTTATTCCTCATTTAACTATGGCAACATTTATCGGGGGCGAACCGTTGTTGATTAAACAGTACTTTGAAATTTGGAAAGAAATCCTGAACGTAAACAAAAATTGCACCATACATGTACAGACCAACGGAAGTTATTTGCCACCACAGTTTTTAGAAATGCTGGAGTCGGGTCAGTTTGAAATTGGCATTTCTATCGATTCACCTGTAAAGGAAACTTTTGAGTTGATTCGGATTAATGCTGATTTTGATGAGGTAGAACAAAATATTAAGAAGCTTTTACAATTTAAACATAATGGAAAAGTATTCTT
>JBIKPT010000059.1:0-15309 GCA_044357355.1 Chitinophagales bacterium | reverse complement strand
CTTCCCTCAAACGATTGATGTGGTAAAAGGCCGTGCATTGCCTTTAGGCATTGAAGTAGTAGTGGATGATTATAAAACTTTTTCACCCATTGAAGAATATTTTGCCATTGTGTTACAATATCCAAATGGCAATGGTTCTATTGAAGACTATAAGCAAACAATTGCTGCCTGTGCCGATAAAGAAGTATACAGTGTTTTGGCCTGTGATATTTTGAGTTTAACTTTACTTACTTCACCGGGTGAATTAGGTGCTGATATAGCAGTGGGTAACTCACAGCGCTTTGGTGTACCAATGGGATTTGGCGGACCGCACGCTGCCTTTTTTGCGTGCAAAGAAGACTTCGTTCGTTTAATTCCGGGACGTTTAATCGGTGTATCTATCGACAAACACGGCAATCGTGCCTTACGAATGGCACTGCAAACCCGTGAACAACATATCAAACGTGAAAAAGCAACTTCCAATATTTGTACTGCACAGGCATTGCTGGCTATTATGGCAAGTATGTATGCTGTTTATCACGGAAAAGAAGGCATTAAAACCATTGCATTAAACCTGCACAATAAAACGGTGGCGCTGGCAAATGAATTAAAGAAATTGGGCTTTGGCAATCTAAATACTTATTTTTTCGATACAGTTAAAGTAGACGGAAAAGGAAAAGCTGGTGAAATCAAGCTAATTGCAGAAAAATACGGTTATAACTTCAGGTTTAATGAAGATGGAACCGTTCAAATTACGTTGGATGAAACAACATCACAACAAGATGTAGAAAAAGTAGCAGCCATATTCTCAGAATCAATCGCAGCCAACTATGTTTCTTCTTATCTTGAAAATCCAGCCTTACAAATTCCTGAAAACTTACAACGTACATCTGATTATCTAACGCACGAAGTATTCAATTCCTATCATTCAGAAACGGAAATGCTGCGTTACATCAAACGTTTGGAAGCAAAAGATTTATCGCTCGGTTTTTCGATGATTCCATTAGGAAGTTGTACGATGAAATTAAACGCCACTTCAGAATTAGTTCCGTTGAGTTGGGCTGAGTTTGCAAATATGCATCCGTTCCAGCCAAGTGAACAAACCACCGGTTATTTAGAAATCATCCAGGAACTGGAAGATCAGTTATCCAACATTACAGGCTTTGCGGCAACGTCTTTGCAACCCAACTCAGGTGCACAAGGCGAATATGCTGGCCTGATGGTGATCAGAGCCTATCATATTTCACGTGGTGATACACACAGAAACGTGGCTCTGATTCCAACGTCCGCACATGGCACGAATCCGGCAAGTGCAGCCATGGCAGGCATGGAAATCGTACTGGTAAAAACGACACCGGAAGGAAATATTGATGTGGAAGATTTGAAAGTAAAAGCGGAACTGCATGCTGCTAATTTATCTTGTCTGATGGTTACCTATCCGTCTACCCATGGTGTATTTGAAGAAACTATTATTGAAATCTGTGATACCATTCATAAATCCGGTGGCAAAGTATATATGGATGGTGCAAATATGAATGCACAGGTAGGTTTGACTTCCCCTGCATCTATTGGTGCTGACGTGAATCACATCAATTTACATAAAACATTTGCTATTCCGCATGGTGGTGGTGGTCCCGGCATGGGTCCAATTTGCTGTACGGCAGAATTAGCACCATTTTTACCTTCTAATCCATTAGTGAAAACCGGTGGCGCAAATGCCATTCCTGCCGTTTCTGCAGCGCCATTCGGCAGTGCTGCCATTTTATTGATTTCGTATGCCTACAATAAAATGCTGGGCAGTGAAGGCATTACCAATGCCACTAAATATGCTATTTTAAATGCGAACTATTTAAAAGCGAAACTGGAACTACATTATCCTATCTTGTATACCGGCGCAAATGGTCGTGTAGCACACGAATTTATCATGGATATCCGTCCGTTTAAAAAAGATACCGGTATTGATGCGGTGGAAATTGCGAAACGATTAATGGATTATGGTTACCACGCACCGACCGTTGCATTTCCTGTTCCGGGCACTTTAATGATAGAACCAACGGAAAGCGAAAGTAAAGAAGAGCTGGATAAATTCTGTGAAGCACTGATTGCCATCCGTAAAGAACTCGATGATATCACTAATGGTATTACTACATTACAGGATAACCCTGTTTTAAATGCACCCCATGTAGTGCATGAAGTGATTGCAAATGACTGGAATCATTGCTATTCCAGAGAGAAAGCAGCATTTCCACTGGAATACGTAAAACAAGCTAAATTCTGGCCTAGTGTGGCTAAAATTGACAATACATATGGCGACAGAAATTTAGTTTGCACCTGCCTTCCAATCGAAGCATATGCCAAATAATCAGGCGTAGCGCAAGAATTTTCACTTTTTTAAAAAAATATTGCACCATAAACAGGTAAAATAACTCCTGATTATGGTGCTTTTTAGTCACTTATGTATATTTATTATTTTTAATTTAGATTGATTATCAATTACTTAAAATTTTTAGTGATTAAAAACCAATGTCACCAAAAAAATAAATACGTAAATGTACTTAGCAAGTATCGTTGCATATTTGTATCAGATAAGAAGTAAGAACGCTTATCTATTGGGAACTAAACTAACTTTTTAAACATTAAAACAAAAACTAACTATTTTCTACAAAGAAAATTACAGAATTTTATTTATTAAGAAGGCTGAAATGCTGATTGAGGTGTATAAAAAAAATCGGGTTTTGCATTGCACAAAACCCGAGTGACCCTAAAGTCTAGAAACATAAAAACCCTACTACAAAGTTAAACAACTTTTTGTATTTTGCAACTAATTGTTTAACTTTTTTTTGTTTTTTCTTCAATTTTTTTTTCATAAGTTTGTAATTATATAATAATCAACAACTTAGTAATTGTTAAAAATGAAAAAAAAAATCACTTATTTTATCCTGATTCTCCTGATTTTAGCCTTTTTTGGTTTTGTTTTCTTCTATAAACTCCTTTTTGCAGACAATATTGATAATCATCCGTCAAAAAAAGAGCATGTTTTCTACATTCATACTGGTGATTCCTATTCTAAAGTGCTAACCGCGTTAAAAGAACAGGATATTATAAAAGATATGGAGTCTTTTAAATTGGTAAGCAGAAAACTTAAATACGAGGAAAGTATAAAACCCGGAAGATACCTTATAGATAACAATTCTGGAAATTTACAACTGGTTAGAAAGCTGAGAGCCGGTGCACAGGATCCGGTTAAAATTACCTTTAATAATATACAGAACAAAGAACAGCTGGCGAAGCGTATAGCGGCACAAATTGAAGCAACAGTGACGGAATTACTTACGGAGTTCAACAATCAGCAATTTCTGGATTCCTTACAATTAACGGAAGATAATTTCCCGACTATCTTTTTAGCCAATACCTATGAGTTTTACTGGAATACTTCTTCCAGGGAATTTATAAGCAGAATGCTGAAAGAATACAATAAATTCTGGACAGAAAAAAGAAAGGCAAAAGCACAGGCAATTGGCCTCACCCCTACTGAAGTGATTATACTGGCTTCTATTGTACAAAAGGAGTCGACGAAATATGATGAATATCCGGTTATTGCCGGTGTTTATTTGAACCGGTTAAAAATTGGCATGCCATTACAGGCAGATCCGACTGTCTTACATGCATTGAAAAAACTAGGTATCAGCAGACGTGTATTGCATGCTGATTTAAAAATACAATCGCCTTATAATACATACATCAATAAAGGATTGCCGCCCGGACCAATTTGCTTGCCGGAGCTTAAAAGCATTGATGAAACATTAAATGCGGAAGAACATAATTATCTGTATTTTTGTGCAAGAGAAGATTTTTCAGGATATTCTAATTTTGCGGAAAGCTGGGAACAGCATCTGGAAAATGCCAGAAAATATCAGAAAGCATTAAACGAACGAAATATTCATTAATCGATGTTTGAAGAAACCATACAACTACGCGTTCGCTATCACGATTGTGATCCGTTGGGTATTGTATATCATGGCCATTATGCCAAATTTTTTGAAATAGGCAGAACGGAAGCCATGCGTAAACATGATTTTTCCTATAAAAAACTAGAAGAGCTTGGCTATGCGATGCCTGTAGTAGAAATGAACATCAAATATTTCAGACCGGCGCGCTATGATGAATTGATGGATATTAAAACCATCATCAAAGAATGGCCGGATAAAAAAATTGTATTTACCAGCGAAATTTATAACCAGCAGGGACAGCTGCTCACCAGCAGCGATACTACTTTTGTATATGTAAAGAAAGATTCACTGCGCAGGTGTCATATTCCGGAAATTGTACTGGAACATCTGAAGCCATTTTTTACAGAAGAATTAAAAAAAATAAAAGAGGAAAAAAAAGCAAAAGATAAAACGGTTAAAGTCGCACACAAGATTTAAGATAAATGTTATTAGCTAGAAGGTTGTTAGAAAATTTATACTTACTACTTATTACTCACGACGAATACATGTCAATTCAGGATAAGACAGAAAAATATAAACGTTTGGTTCGTTCGGAACGTTTTCAGGACAGGATGAAACGAATGACTTTACCTGGTTTTGAAGGCATTCCGGTGTATGATGTGGTTCAGAAATTCAGAGAAGAAATTAAGAACGATGATTTATCTATCCGAGCATCGAGCATCTCTTTTTATTTTATTCTTGCTTTGTTTCCGAGTATCATTTTTTTCTTTTCACTGATACCTTATGTGCCGATTCCGCATCTTGATATGGTTATTCTGAACGGCATGAAAGTAGTGCTGCCAAATGGTGTTTACATTGTACTGGAACATACCATAAAAGATATCATCAGCATACAGCACGGTGGTGTATTATCTGTCAACTTTATACTGGCTATGTTCGTTGCTTCGAATGGTGTGAATTCTATGATGAAAACATTTGACAAAATGAACCACACGTTTAAGGAACGAAACTGGTGGCAGAAAAGACTGGCCAGTATCCGAATATTAGTATTGGTCAGTTTGCAAATTATTATTGCCGTTCTTTTAATTATAAAAGGAAAAGAATTTTTAGTTTTAATTCTAAGATTGCTGCATACAGAAAGTCAGGTTACCTTATTTATTTTACGAGTAGTTAAAATCTTATTAATAATAATCAGCTTTTTTAATATCATAGCCTTGATTTATTATTTCGGACCATCTGTAAAAAAGAGATACCGTTATTTTTCTGCAGGTGCCACTTTTGCTACGGTATTGTCTATTTTAATGACTTTTGGTTTTCGATTTTACACAGCTTATCTGAATAATTTCAACCGATTATTCGGCTCACTAGGAATTATGATTGTGATCATGATGCTGATATACCTGAATGCACTTGTACTCTTGTTCGGGTTTGAATTAAATAACAGTATTGCCGTGAACAAAGCACTTAGAAACGCAGAAAAACAAAGCGATACAGAAAATGAGATGAAATGAAATTAATCCTTAAAATATTGCTTTCTGTGTTTTTTGCAATTGCAATTGGTGTGCATATATATTATGTCATCAAGCCGGACACTCAACCATTTTGGTGGCATTTACTTTATTACATAACCTATGGCGGATGCTGGTGGATGCTGTTTTCTAAGAATAAATACAGACCTGCTATTTATGTTACAATGGCACTGTTTCCTTTTGCTACACATGTTTATTATGGCTACCAGCATCTCAGACAGCTAGACACTGAACTCTGGGTTTGTATACTTACCTGTATTATGTTGCTGCTGGGATTTTTTTGGATAACAAAAGCCACTGCGGAAACGATGGCTTTATAAAATAAATTTAGAGTTTTTACATTGTTGGGTTTGTAAACTCTAATCTTAGCATCCGAGGTTTATAGATTCTGACTAAAGAAATCTAGTTTTTACCTTCTAATCTTCGAATCTCAAATGTTTAATAGTAGTACTTCTATTCATTAATTGTTTTAAAGAATCAATGCCGATTTGCAAATGCGAATCCACATAATTCGTCGTTATTTTTTTATCACTTTCTTCTGTTTTTACGCCTTCCGGTATCATCGGCTGATCGGAAACCAGCAACAATGCACCTACCGGAATTTCATTGGCAAACGCCACAGAAAACAAGGTGGCCGTTTCCATGTCTATTGCCATGGCACGTATCGTTCTCAGGTATTCTTTAAACTTTTCATCATGTTCCCAAACACGACGGTTGGTAGTGTAAACCGTTCCTGTCCAGTAATCCTGATCGTGCTCGCGAATAGTAGTGGAAATAGCTTTCTGCAGTGCAAAAGATGGCAATGCCGGCACTTCAGGTGGGAAATAATCGTTAGAGGTACCTTCACCGCGAATGGCAGCTATTGGCAAAATGAAATCACCTAATTCATTTTTCTTTTTCAAACCACCGCATTTACCCAAAAACAATGCAGCCTGTGGTTTTATGGCAGACAATAAATCCATCATGGTGGCTGCAAGTGCGCTGCCCATTCCAAAATTAATTATGGTGATATTATTTGCGGTCGCATTAGGCATTGGCTTATCGGCACCAATCACTTCCACATTATTCCATTCGGCAAAAAGCTGTACGTATCTGGAAAAATTAGTCAGTAAAATAAACTCTCCAAAATCTTCCAGATTTTTACCGGTGTATCTTGGCAGCCAGTTTTGTACTATTTCTTCTTTAGATTTCATTCTATTATTTTTTACAACACACTTAGTATTGTATATTTCTTTTGGTAAGGTCGAATGTAATTGGTAATACGACCATTTCTTTTTTAGGTGCGCCATCTACAGCTGCCGGTGCCCACTTCGGCATCGTTTTCACTATTCTGAGTGCTTCATTGTCCAAAATTATTTTTGAAGACTTAAGTACTCTTACATTAGAGATACTTCCATCTTCGTTTACTGTAAAGGCAATCAGCGTACTTCCCTGCCATTTCTGTTTTTGAGCTTCTTCCGGATATTTCAGGTTATTATTAAGGTATTTTACCAATGCCTGCTCTCCACCCGGAAACTGAGGTTTGACAATGCCATCTGATTTGGAAAATAACTGTGTGCTGAAAAACAACACGAATGCGAGATTAAACAGCGTTTTCATTTTTAAAAAATTTAAGTCAAAGAGACTCTGCTCTAATCAGCAGAGATTAACGAGGTAAATGTAAATCAATAACAAATTCTAAATTGTGGAAATCTATCCATAGATGTGGATAACCGCAAGTACAACACGAAGCAAAGACTAATAAATTGTTAGATATGAGTATTTTATAAATAAATTTTCAAAAAAAATACGCTTTGGAATAAAAAAAAGAGATTGCAGCAATGCAATCTCTTTTTCAAATATTCATTAGCACTATAAAATACCTTAAGGGAACACACCCATTTTCAGATAGGTTACACCTATTTTTTCCAACGCATCCACATAAGCAGCTGTTCGCAGGCCTTGCATTTTCTTATGCCTTCTCAGGATTTCTCGAATGTTTTCATAAGAATTCACCATGGTATCTTCTAAGCCAGAGCGAACAATATCCAATTCATCAGCTCCTTTTAAAGTTTCTTTTTCACGTTTGGATATTTTTCTTCCGGTATTTCCTTCAATCAGGTCGATTATCTTATTAAATGAATCGTCTTGATGGCGATGATCTAATCTGCCAAAACTAACGTGAGATAGATTTTTCAGCCATTCAAAATAAGAAACTGTAACACCACCGGCATTCAGGTACATATCAGGAATGATCATCACATTTTTCTTGTTTAAGATGATTTCAGCGTCCGGTGTAATCGGTCCGTTGGCACCTTCCGCAATAATTTTAGCTTTAATCCTTGGCGCATTTTCTTTGATAATCTGGTTTTCCAAAGCTGCAGGAATCAGAATATCACATTCATGTTCCATAAGAAAGTTAGTTTGCTTTATGAACTTTGCTTTCGGATAATTTCTGATGGTTTTATTTTCTTTCTGATATTTTTTCAGGTCATCAACATCGATACCTTTTGCATTATACAACCCACCTTCATATTCAGCAATTCCGACAATTATTGCACCATTTTCTTCTAATACCTTAGCTGCATAATAGCCAACATTTCCAAAACCCTGAATGATAACAGTTTTACCTTCAATTCCGGTAGATAAGCCTATTTTCTTCATGTCATTAGCAAATGAACAGGCGTGCTTTAAGCCATAAAAAATACCTCTTCCGGTTGCTTCAGTTCGACCCCAAACACCACCCTGGCCGATTGGTTTCCCTGTTACACAAGCCTGTGCATTTAATTCCTGTTGATTAAACTGAATGTAGGTATCAGCAATCCAGCTCATTTCTCGTTCACCGGTGCCATAGTCAGGTGCCGGTACATCTAATGATGGTCCGATAAATCCTTTTTTAATCAACTCAAACGTATAGCGTCGTGTGATACGTTCCAGTTCATCTTCCGTAAACTCTTTCGGATTGATTTTGATACCGCCTTTAGCACCACCAAACGGTACATTAACAACAGCACATTTGTAGGTCATCAGCGCTGCCAATGCCATTACCTCATCCTGGTTGACCATTTCACTGTAACGGATACCGCCTTTTGTGGGTAATCGATGGTGAGAATGCTGCACGCGATAGGCTTCAATCACCTGTATTTTGTCTTTGATTTTTACAGGAAAATTGATTTGGTACACTGCATTGCAGACTTTAATTTGCTCAATTAATCCTTTAGGAAATTTTGTAAACCCGGCTGCTTGGTCTACATAGGTCTGTACGTTTTGAAAAAACTTAACTTGTTCGCTCATTTTTTAATTTTTTACTTCTTGCTCGAGTTTCTTTATTTTTCTCTCCAAACTGAAAAGAAAGATGAAAATGCCCAGCAAAATAACAGACGAAACAACGATGACAGCATTTAACTTGCTGTTTTCCATTAACTTGTCGGCTACTGTGACTGATTGAGCACTTAACATTTTAGAAACACTTGCGAAAAGTAGAATTAAAATTGCAGATTTTTTAGACATGGCGTAAAAAATTTTTATAAAAGATGTTAATTCGTTAGTATTTAGTAATGAGATATGAGAATTGAGATGTTTTATTTTATTTATTAAACTTTTTGTATATTATTATTTTCATCTTCATTATTTTTTGCAGGATTGGTAATTGGTAAAATTATACTTTCTTCTAAATCTAAACCGTGCTTTTTTCTGAATATTTTTTCGATTCTGATCAGTAATGTTGCTATCCAGACAGACAACAAAATCCATCCTAAAACGGCCGGATAAAATACCAACCTCAAGTTGCTGTCTAAATCATAACTGTTAAATCCCGGATTCCCACCGTTTCCGGGATGCAAAGATGAGTAACTGATACGTGGAATGACATTAATCAATACCATAAACATGACAAATGCAAAGATGGAATATACAGCAGAAAATCTGGCTTTCTTTTCTTCATCATCAAACGAACCACGTAATATGAAATAAGCTGCGTATACTAATAAAGCTGCTGCTGCACCGTTTAATTTTACTTCCTGAAAAACCCACCAGGCACCCCAGGTGGCACGTGCCCAGACTGCACCTGTAAGAATGCCTAAGAAGCCAAACAGAAAACCTACTTTAGCAAAGGCAGCTGCTTTAATATCATCTTCTATTTTTTGTTTACTTAAATACCGGATACTATAGACAACAGAGACCAGCATGAGCGTCATCATGGCAAACCACATTGGCACATGGAAATACAGATTCCGAATCGATTCTTCGAGAATATTTAATTCAGGAATAGAACCTTTAAAACCCATAATTACTGTATAAAACAATAAAAGTATGCAAAGATATTTCCAACAGTTTTTCATACACTTACAAAATTAGTCGCGCCAAATATACGGAAACAAAACGACTGAAAGTATGAGTGTTATCATATCCAGCAAGCCGATTGCACCGAGATTCATATAAATATCTTTATCCTGAATTGCAAAATTAGAAAGCTCACTCATTTTTACAATCAGTAACAGCAATGGTATGATTATCGGAAATCCCAAAATTGCGAGTAAAACAAAATTTTGAGTTCTTGCTGTAATAGCAGAAAGCAACGTAAACAAGTTAGAAAACCCAATAGATCCAAGGACTATTGTCAGTAAAAACAAGCCTTTATCTGCAATATTTTCATTAAAAAACAAGATCATAACTGAATAGATTACCAACGCCAGTACGCTTATCAATAATGCATTATAAATGATTTTTGAAAAAATAATCTCCAAAGGTGTTGCCACAGAACGAAGGTAATAGAATTGTTCATTTGCATCTTTTATAAAAGACTTAGATACAGCATTTACAGTAGTAAACAACGCTATAATCCAGAACAAAGCAATCCATGTAGGAATAGTAATATTTCCCTGAAAAATTAAATAAATCAAGAAAGTTGTACCTAATACATAAATAAAAATAGTGCCGAGCGCTGTTTTCTGTCGCCATTCCAGTTGTATTTCTTTTTTAACGAGTTTTAAAATATTATTCAATTCAGATGAGATTATTGCAAAAATAACTTATTTGGTTTGAAATTTGATATTGTTTTTAGATATTGGAACACATGGCTACAGCAAAAAAGTATCTGCTAAAAATATTTCTGCTTATTTTGGTAATGAACATTGCAGTCCAACCGACCATTGCAGCTAAAAAAAAGAAGAAAAGCAAACCCAAACCGAAAACCACTGTTTCTTTAACAAAAAGAGATTCTGTTTTCAGAAAACCCGTTCCTTTTGATCTTTACGGCACTGCCGGTACTACCGTTTCAAAAGATGCAGACGATATTATCTGGTTTGCAAAACAACAACTAGGAACTCCGTATAAATATGCATCTGCCGACCCAACGAAAGGCGGTTTAGATTGTTCAGGTTTTTTATATTATGTGTTTGGACACTATAAAATTAATGTTCCGCGTTCTTCAAAAGATTATATGAATTTTGGAAAAACAATAGACAAATCAGAAGCACAAAAAGGTGATATTATTATTTTTACCGGAACAGATGCTAAACAACGAATTGGCGGACATGTTGGTATTATTCTGGAAAACAAAAATGGAAATATTTCATTCATTCACGGTTCATCCGGCAAGGCTAATGGCGTAACTATTTCCAATCTTTCTGAAGCATATTACTCTCAAAGATTTTTAAAAATTGTTCGTGTTTTATAGTGGTCAGACGACTCATGGTTTTAATTTATTTCTAAATTCAATATTTAAGTCGTCAGACCACTCGTTCACTTTCACTTAATTTACTTATTTTTGCAAGGATGAAAAAAATCTTAGTAGCTAATCGAGGTGAAATTGCTTTGCGTGTGATGCGCAGCTGCAGGCAAATGGGTATTTCCACTGTTGCCATTTATTCAGAAGCAGACAGGAATTCTCCGCATGTGCGGTATGCCGACGAAGCGGTATGTGTGGGTCCGGCTGCATCCAAAGAATCTTATCTTAAAATTGATACAATTATAAATGTTTGCAAACAACTTCAAGTAGATGGTGTGCATCCAGGTTATGGATTTTTGAGCGAGAATGCAAATTTTGCAAAAGCATGTCAGGACAACGGCATCATCTTTATCGGCCCAAGTGTGGAAGCGATTGAAACGATGGGCAGCAAACTGGCCGCAAAGCAGGCTGTCTCTAAATTTAATGTTCCGTTAGTGCCTGGCACCGATCAACCGATAACAGATGTTCAGGAAGCAAAACGATTAGCTGCAGAGATTGGTTTTCCAATCCTCATAAAAGCCAGTGCCGGTGGCGGTGGTAAAGGTATGCGTATAGTAAATAATGATGCTGAATTTGAAGAGCAAATGCAGCTGGCTGTTTCTGAAGCAACTTCAGCTTTTGGTGATGGAAGTGTATTCATCGAAAAATTTGTGACATCACCAAGACATATAGAAATACAGGTATTGGGTGATACACATGGAAATATTGTGTACTTATTTGAGCGTGATTGTTCCGTGCAACGTCGTCATCAGAAAGTAGTAGAAGAAGCTCCGAGTGCAGTACTGACACCTGCATTGCGCAAACAAATGGGTGAAGCGGCCGTTCAAGTAGCAAAATCTGTGAATTATTTAGGTGCAGGTACGGTTGAGTTTATTGTGAATGCAAATCTGGAGTTTTATTTCTTAGAAATGAATACACGTTTGCAGGTAGAGCATCCTGTAACGGAGATGATTACCGGTGTTGATTTGGTTAAAGAGCAAATAAATATAGCACGCGGAGAAAAAATTTCATTCACTCAAGACGAATTGAAGATAAACGGACACGCTATTGAATTGCGTGTATATGCTGAAGATCCTGACAATAATTTTCTGCCGGATATTGGAACATTGGAAGTGTATAAAATTCCTACAGGTGAAGGTGTACGTGTAGACGATGGTTTTGATGAAGGCATGGATATTCCTATTTATTACGATCCAATGATTGCTAAATTAGTGGCACACGGAGTCAACAGACAAGATGCCATTGAAAAATTGAAAAAAGCGATTTCGGATTATAAGATTGTTGGCGTAAAGACAACTTTGCCCTTTGGAACCTTTGTATTAAGCCATGCGGCTTTTACCACCGGAAATTTCGATACTAAGTTTGTTGAGAATTATTTCCACCCTGAGATTGTGAATGAAGACGAAGTACGGCTGGCCGCAGTTATTGCAGCGATGTTAGCAGATGAGCAATCTGAAAAATTTGAAACGTTTACAACCGGTAATTTTGAAAAAGCATCCAATTGGAAAGTAAACAGAATGGAATAATAAACTTATAAAATTCATAAAAAACAAAACGAGCAAGGTATTAAATACTTTGCTCGTTTTTTCTTGCAGAGAGAGAGGTTCAATATTTAACACAACTTATTTACATTTATTCACACTTACTGTATATCAATTATTTATGAAATTTATTTCATAAATAATTGGTCAAATTTGAACAAATATATACATTTGTTTACCCCAATGTTTACCCCAATGTTTACCCCAAAATTGATTAATCATGAGTTCAGAAAAGATAATTTTCAGAAAAGATTAGTTGAGTAAAGAAGGTATTGCACCAATTCATTTTCGCATTATTTCAAATCGAAAAGTTAAGTACATCGCCTCTAAAATTTCAGTTAAACCTGAACAATGGGATAATGCTGAAAAGTCTGTCATAAAAATTCAGAACGCTGCTTGAATAAATGCGTATCTAACGACTAAGTTTAGAGAGTTGCAAAACGGAGTTTTAGATGTGAAAACCGAAGAAAAAAAAGTAAACTACAATCAATGCATGGAACAAATAAACCTTGCATTACGAGAATTAAGAAATATATCCCATCGCCTTGCACCGGTATTTCTTGCAGATGAAACATTGTATGAAATTTTCAGTAATTTATTGAATTCAATTAATGTAAACGAAAAGTTTTTAATACAAACACATTTTGACGTAGTTGTAAAAAAAATAAGATTAAATCCTGATTTAAAATTAAATCTATACAGGATTTTGCAGGAACAATTACGAAACATTTTATCTTATTCAAATGCAACCATTATTGATGTAAAAATAATTAATAATCATAATAAACTAGTGATGAGCATAAGTGACAATGGCGATGGATTTGATACCGCTAAATTACACGATGGCATTGGGTTTGCCAACATGAAAAGACGCGTAAAATTATTTTCCGGCGAATTCAATATTGTTTCTTCACACGGAAATGGCTGTAAAATAATCATAGAAATTCCATTGCACATACTAAAGGAAACAATGGACAAAAGCAATTATCTCTTATTTTTACAGCCACCGTCAAAACGTAAAAATAGAAAACAACCTAACTAACTATTTAAGAGTATTCTTTTCAAATCTACATAGACTTAAACAATAGAAAGCAGCATCTAAATTTACTAATAAACAGTAAGTAATAATAAACTAATAAATAGTGAACCAACTAAATAAACACAAATTTGTTTAGTATAAAAATGGTTCACTATCATATTAAACCAAACTACAATCTAAAGCATAACGTATTATTTCTGCATTATTATTAAGTTCTAATTTCTCAAGAATTCGAGCACGATATGTGCTGATAGTATTTATACTTAATGAAATTTTGCTTGCAATATCAGAGATCGTTTTTCCGGAAGCTATAAACTCTAAAATTTGCATTTCTATGTTAGAAAGCAGCTCATATCCTATTTTACCATTAGGATTATTTGAAGTAGCCAGTTTCTCTGCTACAGCAACTGAAATATATATACGTCCTGAAATCACCTTATGCACTGCTTTTATCAATTCATCCGTAGCACAATCCTTATTCATAAAACCGGAAGCACCCGCTTTTATTGACCTAACGGCATACTGATCTTCCGGTTGCATGCTTATCATTAGAACCGGCGTTTTAATACCATCAATACGTATTTGCTTCAATGCTTCTAATCCATTTTTCACCGGCATCGTAATATCCAGTAAAATAATATCCCAAAGATTTTTTTTGGCTTCCGTAACAGCATCGGCACCATCGCATACTTCTATAATTTCAGCCGAAGGAAATTCCGCAAGCAATATTCCAATCAATCCTTTTCGAACAATAGAATGATCATCTGCAATTAATATTTTCATATAAAAAATTTATGGTTAAAAAAATATTTATTACTCAAAATATATACAATTAAATTAACTTATTAAACTTATTTTTAATAAATTTAAAATTATATTTTTCAATTTGTTTTAAATCATAATAGCAGGTGTGAAGTAAAACAAGACTAAAAGCAAAATACCCACTATAAAAGCTACCATACTGAAGCTAACATATATTTTTTGGTGATTTGCTCTTCATTATTATTCAATATAAAAATCAGCATTTCAGTAGAATTAAGATGAGCTGTTTCAAACGAAAAAGTATTTTCGCCTTGTGCAGCATTAAGTTCTTTTACTGTTACTAACTGACCGGATTTAGTAAAAATATTCAGTGTGACATATTGCGTTTTAGGCGACATAAAAGACATTGATAGTTGACCATCCTGGTTCTGAATTTTTGATATAGAAAGATTATTTATCGATTCAGTTCTTTTTATGCAAATAAAATTAGATTCTAAAACATGTTTATCCTTAAAAGTAACTTTTACCTTATAATACACAATTCCTTCTAGTGAATTATTCTTAATTACATGAGTAAAAGCAGTGCCGTTAAGATTAGTATTGCATTCAAGTGGCGTAATTCTCTCTATATCATGAAAAACCATATCATTCGTATTAGAACATTGAATAGAAAATCCTACGACGCCGGAAATATCAGATACTTGCCATTCCAGAATATCTTTATTGACTTCACTGAATCCTTTCAAGTTAATAAATTCCAAATTTGCATCATACGTTGTAAGTCCAACACGGGAAGATATAG
>JBIKPT010000209.1:0-4449 GCA_044357355.1 Chitinophagales bacterium | reverse complement strand
ACAAGTATATGTGGCAGTATTTGACGGCAAACCTATCTCAACTAAATCCATTGGATTGACGAATGGAATCTATATTGTCAGTATTACCAACGAAAAGACAAAGGAGACTTCTGTCGGGAAAATTGTCGTAGAATAAACTTAATTAGCTTTTAACAGTATCAACGTCTCTGCCTGTCCGCTGCGGTTCATATTAAAAACCAGGCTGTCTTTTGTAAGTTTGGCTATTTCCACCATTATTTCTAATTGACCTTCCGGTGTAGTAAATAATTTTTCATCACGTACAATGTAGGTGCCTTTTTCTTTATCACCACCAAAATCTGACTGATAGCCTCCATCTTCTGCAAATTGAAAGGAAACCAATTTGGCATCATAGTCGGATGGATTACCATTGACCAGCCATTCTGCGCCTTTCCAGTTTCCAACCAGTAATTTTTTATTATCAGAGTTGATACAGGATACAGTAAATAAGCACAAAGCCAGCGCCAGGACAATTAGTTGATGCATTTTTTTCATTTTTAAGGTATTTATCTTAAAGAAATTGATGAAATAGAAAATTCAACCATTTATTTTCTTTTGTGATTTAAACGACAAATTAGATAAAATATTCTGAAATTTTTTCACTCAGGTTGACATTTTGACCACTTTTTGGGTATGGCACAATATTAGACTGTTTTTACTCGTCAAACAATAATCAATAAAATCAACAATAATTATGGCAAAGAGTAAAGTTAACATTCAACCATTGGCAGACAGAGTAGTAGTGAAAGCTGCTGAAGCGGAGACAAAAACAAAATCTGGTATTATCATTCCGGATTCTGCAAAAGAAAAACCACAAAAAGGCGAGGTGGTAGCTGTGGGTCCCGGTAAAAAAGACGAACCAACTACCGTTAAAATAGGAGAGACGGTACTGTACGGAAAATACAGCGGTACAGAAATCAATATCGACGGTGTAGATTATCTTATTATGAGAGAATCTGACATTTTGGCAATTGTTTAACACAATGTCATCCTGAGCGAAGCGAAGGATCTATTCATTAATTCAACAAATCATTAATTCAAAAATTATAAAAAATGAGCGCGAAACAAATAAGTTACAGCACAGAATCTAGAGATAAATTAAAAGCAGGCGTGGATGCATTAGCAAACGCCGTTAAAGTTACATTAGGACCTAAAGGCAGAAATGTAATTATTGAGAAAAAATTTGGTGCACCACACATTACAAAAGATGGTGTTACCGTAGCGAAAGAAGTAGAATTAGAAGATCCATTCGAAAATATGGGTGCACAACTGGTAAAAGATGTGGCTTCTAAAACCAACGATGTTGCCGGTGACGGAACAACAACTGCAACTGTGTTGGCTCAGGCTATTATCGGACCGGGTTTAAAATCAATCACGGCAGGTGCAAATCCAATGGATTTAAAACGCGGTATTGATAAAGCAGTTCATGCTGTAGTAGCTGAGTTGAAAAACATTTCAGAGAAAGTAGGAAAAGACTTTTCTAAAATCAAACAAGTAGGTACTATTTCAGCAAATAACGACGAAGAAATCGGAACTTTGATTGCAAATGCAATGGAAAAAGTCGGAACTGAAGGCGTTATTACCGTTGAAGAAGCGAAAGGAACAGAAACATATGTGGATGTGGTTGAAGGTATGCAATTTGACAGAGGTTATATTTCACCGTATTTCGTAACTAATGCAGAAAGCATGGAAGTGGAAATGGATAAACCTTTTATCTTAATCTACGATAAGAAAGTTTCTTCTATGAAAGACTTATTGCCAATTCTGGAAAAAGTAGTTCAAACTGGAAGAGGCTTGGTAATTATAGCAGAAGATGTGGAAAGCGAAGCATTGGCTACATTGGTAGTTAACCGTTTACGTGGTTCATTAAAAATTGCAGCCGTAAAAGCGCCTGGATTTGGTGACAGAAGAAAAGCCATGTTGCAGGATATCGCTATCTTAACTGGTGGTGAAGTAGTTTCTGATGAGGTAGGAATGAAATTAGAAGACACTCAGTTAACACAATTAGGAACAGCAGAAAAAATCGTGATAGATAAAGACAATACGACCATCATTAATGGTGTTGGCAAAAAAACAGATATCACGGCAAGAGTAAACCAAATCAAAGCACAAATCGAATCTACTACATCAGATTACGATAAAGAAAAATTACAGGAGCGTTTAGCTAAATTATCCGGTGGTGTGGCTGTATTGTATGTTGGTGCACCTTCAGAAGTGGAAATGAAAGAGAAAAAAGACCGTGTAGATGATGCTTTACATGCAACGCGAGCTGCAGTTGAAGAAGGAATCGTTCCGGGTGGTGGTGTTGCTTTAATCAGAACACAATCTGTACTTGATAAATTAAAAGGTTCAAATGAAGATGAGCAAACAGGTATTGAAATTGTGAAAATTGCTATCGAAGCACCATTGCGTCAGATTTCTGAAAATGCAGGTGTGGAAGGTTCTATCGTAGTATTTAACGTGAAAAACGGTAAAAAAGATTACGGTTACAATGCTAAAACGGAAGTGTACGAAAACTTATACAAAGCGGGCGTTATCGATCCAACAAAAGTAACACGTGTGGCATTGGAAAATGCAGCATCCATCGCTTCTATGATTCTAACCACTGAAGCAGCAATAGTAGAAAAACCAAGCAAAGAAGCTCCGGCTATGGGCGGCGGCGGAATGCCTGGCGGAATGGGTGGCATGATGTAGTGAGACTGTAATCTCTTTAGAGATTGCATAGTCGAACTATTCCGAGTGAAGCGAGTAATCTCTTCAATTTTCCTGAACGCCTTCTGCATAAGCAGATTGCGAAGGATCTATTCAAAATAAAATCAGAGTCCGGGACTTTTAGAAAGTTCCGGACTTTTTTGTTTTAGACAAAAATTAATTAATACTTTTAAGCTTTTATTATTTTGTCTCTTGTTGATTGACAGGCTATTAACAATACGTTTTTTTATTTCCACAACTTAAATTTTCACGCAAAATGTCCGTATCTTTCTAAGCTTTTAAAGTTACGTTATGACTAAAATTTTGTCCCATCTTTATTTGACTACAATTGCCCTTTTTATGTCAGCCTCATTAGTGCAGGCAGAACCGGTTTTAAACCTTAATTTATTATCGCCAACTGTAGTATGTTCTTCCGGAAATGATTCTGTAAGTTATTCAGTGTCTGGTTCCGGAATTCCCGCCAATACCAATATTGTTATCTATCAAAGTACAGATAGCTTATTTAATCCATACCTGGGTCAGGGTGACAGCATTGGATATATTCCGGGAAATGCCATTCCACAGGATACCGTAAATTTTGGTGATTGTGTTAAAACGCTTGGTATTTTCATTGATGCCTGTGGTGCATCCGGTCAGGAAGGAAAAAATGAATACATTATTCTGACTTCAGGAAATGGAATTAAAGTAAGTAACCTTGCTATTGATTTCTCCACTCAAAATAATGGTGGCGCTACGAATGCAGATATAAATACAGGCACCAGTCCTTGTTTATATCAAACGCCAACACCTTCTCTTATTACAAACCTGCGTGTTGGTTCTTGCAATGCATCGAATGTAATTCCTGCATCACCAACAGATTCAATTCCGGCTAATGCAATTATTTTACTTTTTACAAGTGATAATGTAACTGCAAATTATGGCATTGCAGGTTTGTGTAATTTAGGATATCCTATTTATGTGTTACAAAGTGCTTGTGAAAGAACCATCGGAGCGTTTACCAATGCACCAAGATGCGATGCACCATCACGTTACAGAACAACGGTTGCAATCGATATACGCCTAAATTGCAGAGATAACTTTACGTACGATTTATGCGATATTTTTGATGAAGACGGCACATACGCTATCCGCCAGCAAGGAACAGATACAGCAAGTGTTGCTAATAACGGTATCAGAATAAATGCAATTGATTCCTGTGGAGGTATTGATTACACACAATTAGATTTCTCAGCAGATACCATCCTTAAATTCAGAATTCCAACTAATTTCTGTAATGATGGTTTCCATTATATTAAGGCGATTACCAATCCTGCAGGAACACAACCTGTTTCCAATACCATTGCTTACAAATTAGTTTGTAATGATATATCAGCCATTTCTACAACTACTTCTATTTGCAGCGGTGAGACGGCTATCGTAAATATTTCCAGTACAGATCCAAATGCCACTTTAAGCTGGACAGTTTCCGGTGGTGCAAACATCACAGGTGCAAGTGCAGGTACAGGAAACACCATCAATCAGGTACTCACGTATAACGGAAACACAAAAGACAGTGTAACCTATACTGCTATTTCCAGCGATGCAGGCTGCACTAAAACACAAACGGTAAAAGTTGTGGTGAATAATTGTATCACAATTTGTAATCCAACCATTACAGGTAATGTGCCTTTTTGTGAAGGAGATTCAATTACCTTAGATGCAGGCACCGGTTTTAGTTCT
>JBIKPT010000208.1:0-4458 GCA_044357355.1 Chitinophagales bacterium | reverse complement strand
CCAAGTTAATCTGTTATCTGTCAAATATCTATGTTTCTATGTGTTTTTTATTATTTTAGTTCCTTTAAAAACAATATAAATATATACAAATCATCGTAAAAATAGCGTTTAAAAGTTCGTTTAGGTTCTGATAGAAAACGGTGCAGCCATTCTAATCCGATGTTTTGCATCCATTTTGGTGCGCGACTTTTCATGCCGGTATAAAATTCATAAGAAGCTCCCAGATTAAAGAATAAAGGCATCTTGGAATTCGCAGCTTTTATCTTGTCGTGTAAATTTACAATCAGCATTTCCTGTTTAGGATAGCGCAAACCCAGAAATACAAAATCCGGTGCTTGCTGCTGAATAAGCGGAAATATTTTTTGTGCTTCCGCTTCCACATCTTCCTTAGTCGCATCAAAAAATGGCGGAATATAAGAGGATGCCGATGGATATTCTGCTTCCAGTTTTGTTTTTACTTCTTCATTTGGCAACACCAAAAATACTTTCTTATGATGTTGTATACATGCTTTCCAAACTAATGGAAATAAATCACTGCCGGCTAAGCGTTTCTTTAAAGGTCGACCCAATAATTTAGAAAACCAGATAATTGGCGCACCATCTGGTAATATGAATTGAGCGTGTTGAAAAATGGGTAATAATTCTTTATTCTTGTTTAAATGCACGGTCAAATCTACATTTGGCGTAATCACCACAGGGAAATAATTTTCAGCAACAGGTTGCTTAATAATAGCATCAATAATTTCATCAAAATTATCTGCAGCGACAAAATCCAGATTGAAAATATGTTGTTTAGCCATTGGTCAACAGTCATTGGTTATTAGAAAAATTCATCGGTATTCAATTTACTTCATTCTCCGTTTTAATGTTTCCACTATATTTTTCATTCGGTTTAAATTCATCAGCAAGGCCAGACTTATTTTTACCGGAAAACTGACATAATAATACAGCAGGTAAAAAAGATTCGGACTGAATGATTCTATTTCGTAATTATTCAAAACCAGATTTTTATTACACATTTGCTGACAAATCCATTTTTCCGTGGTGTTGAGTCCGCCTTTTTTCCAGTTGCTGGCGCGTTCTTTTTTAAATCCAATTTCCTGACTGTCTTTTTCTATGGAAGAACTTTCCTGTGTAATATTCAGCATATTGCTGTCAAACTCCACGCCGATATGTTTGCAAACTGCCTGCAAAGTAGTTTCCGGTTGTTCCAGTAAATCCTCAAAACGAACCGTAATTAAACGCTCATCGGAAGTGAAAGATTTTGCCGCGTTGATGGCAGCATTCCATAATTTACTCAAGGTAATCGGATGATAATTGATACGCAAGCGCAATGCTTCTTTCTTGGTCATATAATCCGCACCGAGGTTTCTGCGGTTCCACTTGTTTTTTTGTGATAACAAAATTGCCCGCGGGTCGCGTACCATATTGATGATTTTTGCATTCGGATATAATTCAAAAATCTCTTTCAGGTAAAAAACATTCTGCGGTGTCTTTTCACAAACAATGGATTTGCCATTTAACGCCACTTCACGATTGGTAAAATAGTGAAACACATCTTCCGCATAGATTTCATTTTTCGATAATTCATCGATTAACAAACTTGCTTCTTTTGTAAACTTCGTAAAATCCTGATCGTGCGTCATATAGCCTACACGTTGCGTGAGTATTAGTTTCGATGCCAGTTCTACAGCTTGTTCTTTAGAAATCGCTTTGCCTTTGTCTTCCGGGGCCCATAATTGTTCAAAGAAATGCAATTCATTCAAGACCATCAACTTTGGATGGTTATTGAAAATACGCAGCATCATGGTGGTACCGCTGCGTGAATTACCGACAATGAAAATTATTTTATCCTGAAACCACAAATTTTGTAGATTTATACAAAAGTAAGCATTAGTAATAAGTTGTAAGTGATAAGTAATAAGTTTTTTTATTAGTAATAATGGCAAAACAAAATAAAATAATATCGAACCAGCACCCCGTCATCCTGTCCCGATGTATATCGGGATTGTTTCAGGATCTATTCCGTGTTTTACATCTAAAGAGGGGATTAAGGGGTGTGTTGGTTATGATTTTTATATTAACAACCTTCAATTCTTTCTCCCAAACTATCATCGCAGGTCCAATTATTGGTGCGGTAACTGATTCATCAGCAAATTTGTTATTTCTCACGGATGCCTATACAACAGGGTTTATTAAAATATCGAATGTTCCTATTTTACTTGATGGTGGAAATATAAATCAAGATGCAAACAGTAATAACTCGATGCTCATTAATTTTAAAGGAATTGATACAAGTAATAAAGTCAATCTTTTTAAGCTTGATTTTTTATTGCCAAATACTACTTATCATTATTTAGTTAGTTATGGAAATAGTGAAAAAACTGGCTCCTTTAAAACCTTTCCAAAATCCAACACCACGTCCAATTTTACGTTTACCTTCGGTTCCTGCAGTGAAAATTTCCGTGATGATTCTGTATTCATAGAAATGCAAAATCATCATCCTGATGTATTTCTGCATCTCGGCGACTGGACCTATCCGGATCATGCCTATTATCCTGGATTACCTACACAAAATAATCACCGTTTTTTTGTTGCAAATCCTGAGCAAATAAAAGAATCGTTTTTAATTCGCTATAATTTACCGAATATGAAAAGCCTGTTGTCCACGACACCGGTGGATTATGTGTTCGATGATGAAGACGGCATCTGGGATGATTTCTCAAAAAAAACTTATTGCGATTTGCAGTTAATCAATGGAAAAACCGTGATAAAAGAAATTCCGTTTCCGGATTCCTTGCGAGACAATCTGTTAACTTCCTATCATGCATATTTTCCAGGTTATTTAAATCCTGAGCAACCGAATGAAGCCTATCATTCCTTTGTTTATGGCAATACAGAAGTGTTCTTTTTAGATACACGCAGCACGCGTTCACCAAATTCGGAAGTTTTTCGTCAAAATAAAAAAGGAGTGTGGAAGTTCAAAGCTTCCGCCAGTCATCAAATACTGGATTCAACACAATTGAACTGGCTGTTAAACGGATTGAAAAACTCCAAAGCTGACTGGAAAATCATTGTAAGCGGAACTTCCTTTAATAAAGACTATAAAAAAATACTGGATATCTGTCTGTTGAAAGCTACACAGAACCGCTATTTGCCAAACAAACTGACCGGTATTTATGTAGCCGCTGCGATGAGTGCGATGTGGTTTTCTTATCCTGCCACTCAGGGAAAACTAATTAATTTTTGTTATGATAACAAAATAAAAAACGTCTTCGTTTGCAGTGGTGATGTGCACACCTCCAGCATTGACGATGGAAAACACAGCGGCTTTCCGGAGATTGTTAGTTCTAATTTAGGGCAGGAAAACACGAAACTCGCATCTATCATACACAATGATTTGCGACTGAATTTATGGAATCAGGGCGGACAGGGAATTGGTAATAAAAATTTCAATGATGCCTTTGGAAAAGTAGAAGTGATGGGTAAGGATTCCGTTCTTCTTTCCTGTATTGATAAATATGGAACAACGATTTGCAGTTACACGCTAAAAGACGGTTTTATTCCAAAAAAATATAATATAAAACGACATTCAAAAATCACTTTCGGCCAAAAACTGCGTGCTGTAAAAAATGCAGTGAAGATTGCAGTACATAATAAATAGTAAATTACCACTTATTAAAAACATCTTCTGCAAAACCCAATAATCGTTCTAACTTCAAAGGAGTACCATCATTTAAAATCACTGTTCCGGTAAAATAGCCAAATACCTGATGTTGTTTGGATTGCAGCAATAACAAATTAGTATTCGAATAGCGGTCAATTGCCGGTTCAAAATCCAGTTCAAAACGTCCGTCGTTGCTGGTAAATTTCCACGGCTGCATATAATCATCCGAATTGATGATGAATTTAACTTCATCCAGTTTATGTGCTACTCCGTTATAAAACAGCATATTTTCCGTTGCGACAGACGTATCGCCAAAGCCGTAACCTATATTAAACCCAAAGGGTTTTTCATCCAAATATCCGGAAGCGGAACCCCAGTACCAGCGGTTTTTATAGGTCCAAACACCGCGACCCCAATCCAGTACACCAAGAGCATGTTGTGGTTCAAATTTGTATTTTTTACCATTAAAAATAAAATCACCACTGGCTGCCAGACAGTTTATTTTCTGATTATAATAAAAAGCGAGTTTGTCTTCTTTCCAGGGCGTGGCAATCACCATAGAATCTTTGTTCAACGCTTCCAGTTCTATATGACCTTTGATGCCTTTTCCATTATTAAATTCAGGAAAATTAAAATCCAATACACGCTTACCGTCTTTATGAGTTAAGTGCATCTGTACTTTTTTATGATTCACAATGGTCTCACCATGAGCGGAATGTTCCGGTATGTTCAATTTACCCATCGTAAAAGGCACCATCACCATATCCGTAATTTCTTTATTGGTGGTAAAA
>JBIKPT010000207.1:0-4480 GCA_044357355.1 Chitinophagales bacterium | reverse complement strand
ATTACCAACTGAGGCAGAATGGGAATTTGCAGCTGCAGGCGGAAAAGAAAGTAAAAAATTCACCTATTGCGGCAGCAATAATCTGGAAGAGGTAGCATGGTTTGCATCCAACTCTGACATGATAACGCATCCTGTTGGTCTAAAAAAACCAAATGAACTCGGTTTGTATGATATGAGCGGCAATGTCTGGGAATTGTGCAGTGACTGGTATTCAAAATCTTTTTACAAGATAAGTCCTGTTGACAATCCAAACAATACCACTAAAAGTTCAAATCATGTGGTTCGTGGCGGCTCCTGGCGAAGTGGCGAAGAACGTTGCAGTGTGCGGTCACGTAACAAAGATATTCGCGATCATCACATCAGCAATTGTGGTTTTCGTTTGGTGATGGAATTATAAAAGAAACCTTGTAGTCCCTGCGAGAATCGAACTTGCATTAACAGTTTAGGAAACTGCTGTTCTATCCATTGAACTAAGGAACCAAATTAATATACCAATGTAACAATGCTTGTACAAAAGATTATTATTTCATTACTACATTACTTAATTATATTTCCTGCGCTTACACCATCTGCGTTCACGAAATACAATTTCCCGTTGACGTCTTCTGCCATTAAAATCATACCGTTACTTTCGATGCCGCGCAATTTTCTTGGAGCAAGATTAATTAATACGCTCACTTCTTTCCCTACAATCTCTTCCGGACTGAAATGTTCTGCAATACCTGAAACAATGGTGCGTTGTTCGATGCCGATATCTATCAGCAACTTCAGCAATTTATCCGCTTTCGGAACTTTTTCTGCTTCTATAATTTTTCCGGTTCTGATATCCAGTTTGGAAAAATCATCATAAGTTATTTCTGGTTTTGCCGGCTGCAAAGCATTCGTCGTTTCAGCGACAGGAACTACATGTGCAGCTTGTTGCGCTTTACTTTTATTCAACTTCTCTATCTGCGCCTGCACCTGCTCATCTTCTATCTTAGGAAATAAGATTTCGGATGGATTAATTTTATGTCCTGAAGGAATATATTGAAAAACACCACCATTCTTAATATTTAAAATATGATGGATTTTATTAGCAGTAATAGGTAATAATGGATTTAATAAATATGCAATTGCATTAACAATTTGCACAGAGCAAGCCATAATTTCTTTTACTTTTTCTGGATCTGTTTTAATTAATTTCCAGGGTTCATTATCCTGTAAATACTTATTTCCAAAACTAGAGAGTTGCATTACATCAAACAATGCATCACGAAATCTGTAGGAAGCGATCTTTTCATTGCAAATTAATATACTATTATCTATTTCTCTTTTTATTATTGACACATTAGCATCATCCTCTACTGACTTGAAGTAATCATTAATATTGCAATTATACTTTACATTAGGCACTACACCATCATAAAACTTATGCAATAAGTCGGAAACGCGTTTTACAAAATTTCCTAAATTATTTCCCAATTCGCTATTCACTCTGTTCTGAAAATCCTGCCAGGTGAATTCTGAGTCTTTGTTTTCCGGCATGTTAGCAATGAGTGTGTAGCGCAATTCATCTTCTCTTCCCGGAAATTCCTGTAAATATTCGTGCAGCCACACCGCCCAATTTCTCGACGTGGAAATCTTATCGCCTTCCAAATTCATGAATTCATTCGCCGGCACATTGTCGGGTAAAATATATTGTTCCGTTGCTTTCAAAATGGCCGGAAAAGTGATGCAGTGAAAAACGATATTGTCTTTTCCGATGAAATGAATTAATTCCGTTTTATCATTTTCATCGTTATTTATTTTCCAGTATTTTTTCCAGTCTTCTTCTTTTACATTGCCAAAGTCTCTGTGGTTGTAAGAAAATTCCGTTTTGGTATTTGCCTTCTCTTTAAACAATTGCTTCGTGGCAGAAATATAACCAATGGGTGCATCCAGCCAAACGTACAACACTTTGCCTTCACTGCCTTCGATTTCGGGCGGCACAGGAATGCCCCAATCCAGATCTCGAGTCATCGCACGCGGACGCAAGCCATCATTTATCCAGCTTTTACATTGGCCAATTACGTGTGCTTTCCAGTTATTTTTTTCACTGGTTTCCTCCAGCCATTTTTTTATACCTTCTTGTTGTTCGTCTAATTTCAAAAACCAGTGTTTGGTTTTTTTCAGCACCGGCGCGCTGCCGCTAATCGTAGATTTCGGGTTGATTAAATCCGTTGGATTCAGTGAACTTCCGCATTTCTCGCACTGGTCGCCATAGGCGTTTTCATTGCCGCATTTCGGGCAAGTACCAATAATATATCGGTCGGCTAAAAACTGTTTCGCTTCTTCATCAAAATATTGCTCGCTTTCAATAACTTCAAAAGCATTTTTATTATTTAATATTCTGAAAAACTCCTGTGAAGTTTCGTAATGTACCGGCTCTGATGTACGGTGATAGATATCAAAGGAAATTCCGAAATCCTCAAAACTTTTGCGGATGATAGCATGGTATTTATTGACGATTTCTTTCGGTGTGGTATTCTCCTTTTTTGCTTTGATGGTAATAGCCGCGCCGTGTTCATCGCTGCCGCAAACAAAAATCACATCTTTTCCCTGCAAACGCAAATAACGTGCGTATATATCCGCAGCGATGTATGCTCCGGCCAGGTGACCAATATGTAAAGGTCCGTTGGCATAAGGCAAGGCTGCAGTAATAGTGTATCTTTTCGGTTCTGACATAGTGCAAATATAGTAATTAGTGGCGAGTGATGAGTAAAGAGCGTATTTGAATATTTTATTAGCAAAGTTTTTACCTTATTTTTACAGCATGATACGTCCACCATTTTTGAAACCAGGCGACACGGTTGGCATTACCTGTCCGGCGAGATTCATCACAACAGAAGAAATACAACTGGCTATTGATACGCTGAAAAGCTGGGACTTAACTGTTTTATTGGGTGAAACACTCGGAAAAAAAGATAATCAATACGGCGGCACAGACGCAGAACGCAGAGCTGATTTTCAACGGATGCTGAACAATCCGGACGTGAAAGCTATTATTGCTGCACGTGGTGGTTACGGAACGGTGCGTATCATGGACGATCTGGATTTCAGAGCCTTTATGGACAAATCAAAATGGATTGTAGGTTTTTCAGACATTACCTATATCCACACACAGCTAGGCTGCAATATCGGTGTGGAATCGCTGCATGCTATCATGCCAATCACCTTTCCGGTAAACACACCAGAAGCGATTCAGTCGCTGAAAGCTGCCTTGTTTGGAGAAAAGCTTGAATATACTTTTCCAGCACATGCATTAAACAGAATTGGCAATATGCAAGGTGAGATAGTTGGCGGAAATCTGTCTATTCTGTATTCGAATCTTGGAACGAAAACAATATTGGACACCAATAAAAAAATCTTATTGGTGGAAGATTTGGACGAATACCTGTATCATGTAGACAGAATGATGATGGCGATGAAACGTGCAGGAAAATTACAAAATCTGGCGGGTTTAGTGGTCGGTGGATTGAGTGACATGAGAGACAATACTATTCCGTTTGGTAAAACTGCGGAAGAAATAATTGCAGAACATGTGGCGGAATACGACTACCCGGTTTGTTTTAATTTTCCAAGCGGACATATTTCCGACAACCGCGCTGTTTTTATGGGCAAGCAGGCAAAAGTAGAAGTTGATGATAACAGCATTTTTGTTCAGTAATTTTGGCGCAACATTTGTAATAGCTTATTTATGAAAAAGATTTTATTTTTTAGTTTAACGATAGCCTGTTTGTTTTCTTTCGGAAAATGCAACAAGAAAAAGAAATGCTGTGCCAAAAAAGCAACAACAACTGCTGTTGCTAATTTAAGTACAGACGAAATCTGGATGCGTTACGATGAGACTAAATGTGAGAATCCGTGGCAATTTAACTGGTTTCAAAAACCTACCGAAGAGCAACTTTTGGGTGCTGTAAAAAGTGATTTAATTGGCAAAGAAATTGCTATTCTAGAAATCCAATCATCAGCAGAAAAAGATTTTATAAATTGTGAAGCCTGTAATTGTGCGAATGGCAGAAGTTATTTTGTGCGTATTAATAAATCAGAAATAGAAAAACTGAAAACACTGAAATTTTATGAAGTGAAGGATGTTCCGAAAACGGAAAGTCCTGATACTATGAAATAAATAATTTACAAATTTGACTTTACTCCTTCTGCTATTTTTTCCATTTCCTCTTTTGGCAATGATTTGGCATTTCTGAAATCCAGATCATGCACGGAATTGATAGGTGACAAATGAATATGCGTATGCGGCACTTCCAGTCCGATTACAGTCATTCCGATTCGTTCACAAGGAATTGCTTTTTCTATAGCAATAGCGATTTTCTTGGCAAATACAATCAGCGCCTGCAATTCGCCATCTTCCAAATCGAAAATATAATCGGTTTCTTTTTTAGGCACCACTAAAGTATGACCTGCATGCAATGGACGAATATCCAGAAAGGCAAAATGATGTTCG
>JBIKPT010000058.1:0-15463 GCA_044357355.1 Chitinophagales bacterium | reverse complement strand
CTAACAGCCGGTTCCAGCTATAGCCTAATCCTAATAGCCTTCCAAGTATTATTTCAAATAGCAACGTTAGGAAAACCCAGCCTAATCCAATTGATAATAAAGTTGATTTCTTTGTTGTATTAATTAATCTTACCAATAGCAATGAAATAATAAAAATAAGCAATGCACCTACGAAAACACCTAATTGTCTTTAGCGAAAATCACCGGTAGTAGGTGAAATAAAAATAGTTCGAACAATTCCATGGCAGGTTTCAACTGCTATGATTAGTAACCAAACCAAAAATGCTCTAGGGTATACCATAAGGTATGAATTTAACCTACTCTTTCACAATCAATTTAAAACCTACACCATGTACATTCTGGATTTCCAGATTTGGATCGTCTTTTAAATATTTACGTAATTTGGTGATATAAACATCCATACTTCTGCCGGCAAAATAACTATCGTCTTTCCATATTTTTACCAGCATATCTTCGCGTTTTACCGGCTGGTTCGCGTGTTTTGCTAAGTATTCCAGTAAGGCTGCTTCTTTTTTGGTCAGCGAAGCCGTTTCGCTGCCGTTCAGCAGTTTCAGTTCGTCTACCATCAAAATATATTTTCCAATGGCAAATTCTTTTTGTTCAGGTGTGACGGATTTGGTGCGTTTTAGAATAGCTTCCATACGCATGACCAACTCATCAAAATTAAAAGGCTTGGTGATGTAATCGTCGCCGCCGACCGTAAATCCTTTTAATTTATCTTCCTGCATTTCTCTGGCTGTTAAGAAAATAATCGGTGTCTCATCTTTTTTTTCACGGATTTCCTGTGCCAGCGTAAACCCATCTTTTTTAGGCATCATAACATCAAAAAGATAAAGGTCAAATTTTTCTTTATAAATCACGCGTTCAGCCTCCAGTCCGTTAATGCAATGAGTTACATTATATCCTTTATCTGTCAGGTTATCTTTAATCACAAATCCAAGGTTTGGATCATCTTCTGCCAATAGAATTTTTACTTTAGTTTTTTCCATCTATTTATCTTTTGTGTGAAACCATATCGTAAATGTGGTACCAACTTTCGGTACACTGTGCAGGGCAATTTTTCCCTTATGCAATTTGATCATATTTTTAACATAAAACAAGCCTAGCCCAAATCCTTTTACATCGTGTAAATTTCCGCTCGGAACTCTAAAAAATTTCTCAAATATCATGCTTTGAGAACTCGTCTCAATGCCTTTGCCATTGTCTTTCACTGAAATTTCTATGCCTTTGTGCTTATTCTGTGTAGTAATCTGTATTTCAGGAATTTTGTCGCAATACTTTATGGCATTATCCAGCAAGTTATACAAAATATTGGTTAAATGCACCTCATCACCTGCAACAATTACTTTCTTAGCATTGAGTTGTAACTTAATTGTACCATTTTGCTGCTCCAGTCTTGGCTCCATATTTTTTGAAATATTCTCTATGAGCGCGTGCATGTCGATGTTCGTTATATTGAGTGCTATTTTATGTGAATCTATTTGTGAAACCTGTAAAACAGATTCAACCTGACTCTTTAAACGTTTGTTTTCTTCACTGATAATAGTTGCATAATGTTTTAGTCTTTCCGGATTTTTTATGATGTCATCGCGCATCAGCACATCACTCGATAAGGCGATGGTGGAAATAGGTGTCTTAAATTCATGTGTCATGTTATTGACGAAATCTGTTTTTATTTCGCTTAATTTTTTCTGTTTCAGAATCACCAGAATAGTATAAGTAAAGAAACCAATAACAATTAAAAGCACTATAGAAAAGAAGATAAGCAGTTTAAAATCATCTTGTAAATATGTTCTTTTTTTAGGATACAATACACCTATGTAATAATTTTCTGATGGCTTTGGTTTTATATGCAATCGTTCCAGCTTTCCGGTGTTTTTAATATCAACATATCTGCCGTAATAAAAGGAGTCTGTGGTGCATTCAAAAATACCGTATTCAAAATCTGCATTCAGGTTCTGATTCCTGGATTCTATAATCAGATAGTTTTCCAGCATAGTAACGTTTACCGGTGAACTAAAATCTATGGTATAATAATTTGATGCTTTCTTGTTAATACCGTCTAACTGCACTTTGTATTTGGAATCCTGTATTAAACGATCCGCCACACTTTTTAATGCAACATACGCACGATGATTAAATTGTTGTTCTTTTAAATCAATAGCCTTCTTTATCCAGAAAATCTGAGTAGTGATAATTCCGGCTAAAGAAATGAATGCCAATAATATAATATTTCTAATTGCGGCTCTTCCCATGCTATAAATATAAAGGTATAGATAAAATGAATATTCACGTTAACAAATATTTAGGAATTATTCCGGATGTATCAGCGTTCAGTTTGCGGACAAAGACTGAATAGATTAAATATAGGATTAGTTATCGATTTCAGTTAAAAGAAAAAGAATACTTTTAAAGACAAGGCATAGAAAATAAAGTAGTATATAAAAAAGTATAATGAGTCCGGCAATGTAGTGCAGTTCTCCTGATTGCTGAAAGGAGATGTCGGATACAAAATTTCCTGAAATGTAGGCGTATACAGCAATAGTTAGCAAGATAAAAAAGGATGTAACAGCATATTGGAGCAGTTTTTGCTGAAATATTCCTATAGCAGGATTGTAAAAACAAAATAATAAGACAGGCGAAATAATTAAATTCCAGGCTGTCATACTCTTTTGGCCGGATATTAAACAAAATAGAGATGCCAGGGTAATTATCGATACAATAAATAAACCCTGATGAACAGGGCTGATGCTTTTAATATCCGGTATATATTTTTTCATATTTTATTGCGAATACACAACATCAAAATTAACTATTTGTTTTAAAGTAGTATTTTTGTTCAAAGAATTACATGGATACACGATTACAGGCTTTTGAGAGATTGCTGCATATTATGGATGATTTGCGAGAAAAATGTCCATGGGACAAAAAACAAACCGTTCAGTCGTTACGCAAATTAACGATTGAAGAAACCTATGAATTGTCTGATGCCATTATAAAGGAAGACTGGAAGTCAATTAAAGAAGAACTGGGTGATTTGTTTTTGCATCTTGTATTCTATGCTAAGATTGGAACAGAACAGGAACAGTTTAATTTAGATGATGTTTTAAACGGTGTATGTGAAAAATTAATTTTCAGGCATCCGCATATATACGGAGATCCTGAAACAGGTCAACTGGTGAATGTGGAAAATGAAGAGGACGTTAAAAAGAACTGGGAAAAATTAAAATTAAAAGAAGGTAAGAAATCAGTTTTGGAAGGTGTACCTAATTCTTTACCAGCTATCAATAAAGCACAAAGAATCCAAGATAAAGTAAGGGCAGTTGGTTTTGACTGGGACAACAAAGAACAGGTGATGGAGAAAATTATGGAAGAAATCGGTGAGCTGAAAGAAGCCATAGATCAGCAGGATGCAGCGTCCACAGAACTTGAATTTGGCGATGTGTTGTTTGCCATGATAAATTATTCCAGATTTATTAAAGTAGACGCTGAACAGGCACTGGAAAAAACTAACCAGAAATTTATGAAACGTTTCAGTTGGATGGAAAATTATGCCACGCAACAACAATTGGATATGCATTCGATGAATCTGGAACAACTGGATGAAATCTGGAATATTGCTAAAGTAGAAATCAATAAAGAAAATTAAACACACACCTTGAATTTTTTTCAGCAACATAAAATTAAAATAGCGGCACTTTCCGGTGTGCTGTTGCTGTTGATATGTTTTTTGGTGGATACCGTTCAGACGTATTCGCCGGGAATTCATCGTGCTAAAAATATTATAGAACGAAAGTTACATAAGACAGAAACCGTTGCAGAAAAAATAGTAAATGATTCAAACCTTATAAAAGCTGCTGCTAATTATACTGCTACAAATGAAATTATTAACCGACTGAAAGAAGATAAAAATATTCAACTCTATATTTATAATGAAGATTCGTTGTTCTTCTGGTCTACCAATAGTTTCATTCCAGAAAATATTGACAAATTATCAGAGCATGAAATTCATTTTTTAAAAGAAGGTAATGGATTTTATGAAGTAATCCATCATGAATCAAAAGACGGAAAGGTGAATCTTTACGCATTGATTCCTGTGTATTTTCAGTTTTCTACCAGTAATAAATACCTGAGCAATGGTTTTGTCTGGAACCATCCTTTTTTAAAGCGCTTTATTATTTCTAATAAAGAAACGAATAAGACAACTGCAGTCGTTAATAAACACGGCAATTATTTATTTTCTATTCGTATCTCAGATAATGCTCAAATCATTTACAATCCATATATAGTCTTACTCGAAATTCTCGGATTGATTTTGTTATTCTGGTCGATGTATCAAATCATCAAACAGCTTTTGTACAGAAAGAAATATGCAGGTGCTTTTTTACTAGTCTTTTTCATTGCATTACTGATAGATGTTTTGTTTAATCAGTTTAAATTATTTTCTCTTACGAAAACATCGCTGTTGTTTTCAACTAATTTATACGCATCTGCTTATCTGAGTGATTCGCTCGGTACCTTAATGATACGCACTTTTCTGGTAGCCTGGTCCTTGTCATTAATCAGGTTTATCGATACAAATTCAGTATCGGTTAAAAATAAAAACTGGCTTTTATTGCTTCCTGTTTTCATTTATTTTGTGCTGGTTTTTATTGTTCAGAGTGTTATACAAAATTCCGTTATCAGCTTTAATTTTTATCTGGTAAATTCACTTGATAAATACACGCTGATTAGCTTGGTTATTTTCGGATTAGGATTTTCCTGTCTGTTGTTTTTAATGAAATGGATTTTTGAACACACACTGGAACGTAATTTTTTTTATTATGTGTTAATCTTTGGTGCTGTCGGACTTAGTTTAGGTTTTTTAATGGGTGCTTTTACAGATATATTGTATGCGCTTTTTTTGTTGTTGTGGTTGTTTACGTTCGTGCTGTTTTTTTATTACGAAAAATCAATCTTTCAAAGCAATAAGAAATACAAGTTTCTTTCCAATCTTATTTTATTGTCTTTTATAGCTTTTTTAACTTCTGTAATTATAATTTATAATACCGGACAGAAAGATATTGAAAAACGAAAATATAGAATGGAAGAGTTGGTTTCTGAGCGTGATATCGGTGAAGAATATACGCTCACTGAAACGGAAAAACTAATTCTGCAGGATAATTTTATAAAATCTTATTTCAAGAATCCTTATTTGTCTACCGTTGATGTAGAGAAACGTATTTCGGCAAAATATTTTAAACCGCTGTTGCGCCGTTACGATATAACAACTTATGCTTTTGATAAAGACGGCATGCCGTTAATTGGTATTACTCAGAAAGAATTTAATAAACTCAATAAGATCAGGTTTTATAAAAGAGCTAAAAGTATTTCTGCTCAGTTTTATTATTTATCTATAAAAGAAAACGGAGAGAAATATTTAGGGTATTTTCCCATAAAGGAAGATTCTGTAAATCTGGGTTATTTGTTTGTCGAATTTGTTCCTAAAATTTTCAGCTCTTACAGTGCATATCCTGAGTTGTTATTGAAGCAGAAAAATTACTACGACGAAGAATTTGATAATTTCTCGTATGCCATTTACGATAATGAATATCTGGTGAAACAAAAAGGTGATTATGAGTTTCAGGTTAATTTCAATTTTCCTGTGAAAAAAAATAAAGTTTTCAGCTTTTATAAAAGTAATGATTACAACCACATGATTTTTTTCAGTAAAGACAAACAAGTGGTTTTGTCAGATAAAAACCGACCGGCACTGAGTACCTTGTCTGTTTTTTCCTACATGGTTATTTTCTTCCTGTTGTTTTTTATTTTAATGGACTTAGTAGGCTTCTCCAACAGATTCTGGGGCGAAGATTCCGTTCGAAATTTCCTGAAAGGAAACACACTGCAAAAGCAAATTCAGAATTCAATGATTGCATTGGTCTTGTTTTCACTGGCAATCATCGGATTGGTCACAATGGTATATTTTCAGTATCAGTATAACATTTACCACAACAGCAGATTGTTGAAAAAAGTAAATTCTGTTATGAAAAATGTTGCACAATATTATATTGAAGATTATCCGGTTTACGGACCGAATACTTTTGATAAGGTGATACAGCAGAAAATTAAAGTATTGTCATCTATACATGCGTTAGACATAAATGTATACAACACAAAAGGTGAATTACAGCATTCTTCACAGCCCGAAATTTTTAAACGCAATTTAGTTTCCGGTCGCATGGATCCAGATGCCTATTTTAATCTGATTATCAAAGGTAAATCTAAGTATGTGCATGATGAAAAGATTGGCAAGCTGACTTATTTAAGTGCTTATCAGCCATTCAGAAGTAATGGTAAAGTGTTGGGTTATTTTAACTTTCCGTATTACGGAAAACAAAAGAGTTTTCAGGAAGATATATCTTATTTTTTGGTGGCACTTGTTAATGTTTATGTCTTATTTCTAATTGCTGCAGCCTTATTGGCCGTTTTCCTGTCGCGTTCCATTACCAATTCACTGACGTTGATTTCAGACAATATAAAAGGTGTGCAGTTTGGTAAAACGAATGTGCCTATCAGCTGGAAAAATGATGATGAAATCGGATTGCTGGTAAAACAATACAATCTCATGTTGGGTGAATTGGAAAAAAGTGCCGACTTACTTGCTAAGTCAGAACGGGAAGGAGCATGGCGCGAAATGGCTAAACAAGTGGCACACGAAATTAAAAATCCGCTGACACCGATGAAATTGAGTATTCAGCATTTGCAGCGCGCACTAAAAGATAATTCACCGGACATAAAAGAACTGACAGAAAACATTTCAAGACGCATGATAGAGCAAATAGATAACTTGTCTGGTATTGCTACTGCATTTTCTGATTTTGCAAAAATGCCGCAAGGTGAATTCCGCAAAATTGATATTGAACCAATTTTGTTGTCTACAGTAGAATTATTCAGAGAAAGTGATAATGTGGAGATCAATTTAACTTATCCGGAAAATGAATGTATCGTTTTAGGCGATAAAGATCAGCTGATGCGTGTCTTCATCAATATTATTAAAAATTCAACTCAGGCAATTCCGGAAAACAAACAAGGCATAATTGATATTATTGTAAATGATAAAAGCACTTATTTTTTGATTAACATAAAAGATAATGGTGTTGGAATTCCGGAAGAAAAAAGAGCTCATATTTTTGAGCCGAATTTCACCACTAAATCAAGCGGTACAGGATTAGGATTAGCAATCAGTAAAAATATAATAGAACGTATGAATGGAAAAATTTGGTTTGATTCAGTAGTCGATGATTATTCTGTTTTTTACATTCAATTACCAAAATCAACATAAAAAAATTATTAACTCGCTCTGCGCTCTTTGCGTCTTTGCGTGCAAAAGAACAATACAAAATGAAACAAGAAAATTCAGAAAGATTATTTGAAAAAGCAAAAACATTAATGCCTGGTGGTGTCAATTCACCGGTTCGTGCCTTTAAATCTGTAGGCGGAATACCTGTTTTTATAAAGAAAGGTAAAGGCGCACATATCTGGGACGAAGATGGCAACGAATACGTCGACCATTGCTGCTCGTGGGGGCCTTTAATTTTAGGACATGCCAATGATGAAGTGGAAACTAAAATTATTGAGACCATTAAAAACGGCACTTCTTTCGGCGCACCAACGGCATTGGAAAATCAATTGGCAGATTTAATTATTTCCAATCATTCCTACATCGAAAAAATACGCTTTGTCAGCAGCGGCACCGAAGCGGTGATGTCAGCATTACGATTAGCGCGTGGCGTCACGGGTAAATCCAAAATTATCAAATTTGATGGTTGCTATCACGGACACGTGGATTCTTTGTTGGTGAAAGCAGGTTCGGGATTGGTGACATTTGGCGAGTCTACTTCTGCAGGTGTGCCTGCGGCATTCGCCAACGAAACCATCGTGCTGCCTTTGAATGACGAAGCAGCAGTGAAAGATTGTTTGGAAAAATTACATCACGAAGTGGCAGCCATTATTATTGAACCTATTCCTGCAAATAACGGACTCTTGATTCAGTCGCATAAATTCTTGCTGCACTTGCGCGAATTGTGTACGCAACATAACGTATTGCTGATTTTTGATGAAGTGATTTCCGGTTTTCGTGTGGGTTTTGAAGGAGCAGCCGGTTTGTATGAAATTAAACCGGATATTATTGCGTTTGGAAAAATCATTGGCGGTGGCATGCCGGTTGGTGCGTATGGTGCCAGTCACGAAATCATGAACCATGTTTCTCCTTTAGGACCGGTGTATCAGGCAGGAACGCTGAGTGGCAATCCGGTGGCGATGAGCGCAGGTATTGCGCAGCTGACGGCTTGCCTGCAACCGCATTTCTATCAAAACTTACAACACAAAACAGACCGCCTGGTGGACGGCATCAAAAAACATATTCACGCAAAAGGATATGAAATTACCATTTACAATATCGGTTCTATATTCTGGTTTGCGTTTTCGGATATGGCACACCTGAACCGTGCCGATCAGATCAATTCAGGCAAGATGAGTTTGTTTGCAAAAGTATATCACTATCTGTTGGAGAACGGCGTTTATTTCGGGCCCTCAGGTTATGAAGTGGGTTTCGTTTCCGCAGCTCATACAGAACAAGATATTGATAAAACAATAAAAGTAATGTGTGAAGCATTTGATTTAGTGATGGTGTAACTCACCCATACCGATAATGCTCCAAATCCGAATGCTCACTGTACCATTTTGATTTGGAAACACTGAGTGGTCGCAGGAAAGGAGCATCACCGAATTTATCGAAATAATAAGAATTAGAGCCGCCGCAATTGTTGTTGTAAAACACGGTGTCTTTTTGTCTTTTCAGCATGTACTCAAAATAGGTGTCGTGTGCATCCTGTTTTATTTCAAATGTTAATGCTTTTCTTTTTTGCTGTTCCTTCAGTACCCGCATCATGTGCTGCAATTGTATCTCTATCATATTGAACCACGATAAACCTGAGGCACTGTACGGACCGAAAATGATAAAAAAATTCGGGAAGTTGGGCACCGCACATCCCTGATAGGCCTGCAGTCTGTTCTTGCTCCAGTAGTCGCCTAGTTCCAATCCGTTTTTTCCATAAAGTTTATAGTTGAGGTAATTACTGTCTTTCATTACATTAAAACCGGTCGCAGCAATTAACGTATCTATTTTGCGTTCTTTGCCATCACTCGTTACAATTCCATCTTTGGTAATTTCCTGAATAGATTCTGTAATCAGTTCTACGTTCGGCCGGTTAAATGCAGCATAGTAATTACTGGAAAAACTCGGGCGCTTACAGCCGAATCCATAATTCGGTGTTAGTTTTTTGCGTAGCGTTTCATCCTTCACCTGCGATTTCAGGTATTGCAGACAACCTTTTTCGAGTGTTTTTACGATAAAAGGCATTTGCCGGTAATTGACCACGCCTGTAACCATCACCGTTTCGGTAATGCTGTCTGTCAGTTTGCGAATTCCATTTTGCACCAGCGGTAATTTGCTAAATATAGTTTGTATGCTGCCTGGAATAGAGGCATCCGGTTTCGGAAAAATCCAGATAGGTGTTCGCTGAAACACGTACAACTGATTAACTTCTGATGCAATGGTGGGCACTAACTGCACACTGGTAGCGCCGGTACCGATTACCGCGACTTTTTTGCCGTTTAAATCATAATTTTTGTCCCAACGTGCCGTGTGTATGAGTTTGCTTTTGAATTTGTCCAACCCTTTTATTTCAGGATATTTAGGGTCGGTGAGTGCTCCGGTGGCAGAAATTATGATGTTTGATGTAAACGTTTTTCCATTTTTTGCATATACTTTCCAGGTAGCCGTTTGTTCATCAAAAACAGCTTTTGCAATATCAATATTAAATCGGAAATTTTCTCTGATATTGTATTTATCTACGCACTGATTCGCATAATCATATAATTCATTTCCCTTGGCAAATACACGACTCCAATTCGGATTTTGCTCAAATGAATACGAATAGGTAAACGACGTAATATCTACGGCAATTCCCGGATATTGATTGTCGCGCCAGGTGCCGCCAATGTCATCGGCTCTTTCTAAAATGAGGAACGAATATCCGGCTTTTTTGAGCTGAATACCGGCACCAATGCCGGAAAAACCCGAACCAATAATGATAATATCTGCGTCTGTCTTCATGATTTTATTTATTTTTATACAACTTTGCATACTCTGCGCCTTTGCGTGGAATTAAAATTAAAGAGATTTATTTGCAAAAGGCTTTACCATTGTAAGTTAATAGTTTGATTTAATAAACTTATGTTAAGCATTGGTTTTTTGACTTAACTTTGTAAACATTTTAAATAATTTGTAATTATAGTTGAATGATAAAGAAGACAGGAATTTTATTGGTAAATCTCGGAACGCCTGACAGCCCAGGTAATAGTGATGTGTTTAAATACTTAAATGAATTTTTAACGGATGGTAGGGTGATAGATTATCCTTGGTTGCCAAGGCAAATCTTAGTACGCGGAATAATTGTCCCTTTACGTTATAAAAATTCTGCAAAAACCTATCGTGAAATCTGGGACAAAGAACGTGGTTCGCCATTATTATATCACTTACAGGATTTGACGAAAAAAGTACAACAAAGCTTGGGTGAAAACTATGTGGTAGAATATGCGATGCGCTATCAGAATCCAAGTCTGGAAAGTGCATTGGAAAAATTCAGATTACAACAGATAAATAAGATTGTAGTGCTGCCTTTGTTTCCGCAGTATTCTTCTGCATGTAATGGTTCTGTGATTCAAAAAGTACAGGAAATTACATCAAAATGGCTGACTATTCCGGATTTAAAATACATTCATCATTTTTATGATAATGAGAAATTCATCGATGCATTTGTAGCACAAGGAAATAAATTCAACTTTGATGATTTTGACCATGTGTTATTTTCCTATCATGGTTTACCGGCACGTCATTTAAAAAACGGTGATATCACTAAAAAACATTGTTTGCAAAACAAAGATTGTTGTGCAGCTATTACGGAAGTTAATCAGCATTGTTACAGGGCACAATGTTTTGCGACTACTAAGTTCATTACAGAGAAATTAGGTTTGCCGAAAGATAAATTTACGGTAACATTTCAATCGCGTTTAGGAAAAGAAGTTTGGCTGGAGCCTTACACTGTTGCAGTAATTCCTGAATTAGCCAAACAAGGAAAGAAAAAGCTATTGGTGTTTTCGCCAGCGTTCGTAGCAGATTGCCTGGAAACCTTGTATGAAATTCGTACCGAATATTTAGAGTTGTTTGAAGAACACGGTGGCGAAAGTATCACGCTGGTAGAAAGCTTAAACTCAGAAGATAAATGGGTCGACGCAGTGTGTGAGTTAGTGACGAACTAATTATAGTTTCAAATATGGTGAAAAGTCAAAATTGTTATAGTCTTTTATAACACGAATCAATTTGTCTTTTCTTTTTTCTATAACTGTTTTGGCTTCAGAAGAATTATCTATAATATAAGCTATATCTGAATAATTTGCAGCATCTTGTAGTAATTGAAATGAGCGATAATATCGTTCTTTAATTTTAATTGGGTCTACATTATGTAAACCTTGTTTTGCTCTCAGTTTTACTCTTTCAATATTTAATTCAGGATTGTCTGTAAATAAAAAATATAAATACGTTTTGTAACCTGCTTTTTTAGCCATTTTTAGTAATTCAATTTTTGAAGGATGTGACATTACTGTCTCATAACAAAATGACTGCTTTGATTTTAATAAAACTTCCACCAAATACATAGCGATAAAAGAAGCATGATAAGAATTGATGGCTGTTTTTTTGAGATTGATTTTTAAAATACCAGATTTTAGTTCCAGTTTATCTATAAAAGATGAGTCTTTTAAAGTAGCATTATATAAACCAGAGTTTCTTATTAATTGAACGAAATCTGTTTCGTTTACAATGACGCGATACGCATTAAAATTAAATGATTGATTAGCTTTTATTTGTTTTTCAATTTTATCAGCATTTACATAAATACCTGTGTGTATCTGACCAGTTGCTTTTAATTGTTCAAATAAAGTTGATTTTCCTGAACCATTTGGTCCTGCAAATATCCTAAATCGTTTAATCAATGGGGCCTATTTTACAGGATTGGATTTAGGTGTTGTTTTTTTTGGATAAATTAATTTTACTTTGCCATTTTCTGAAATAGCTATAGGTAAATTATGTTTTTTTGCTTTACGTTTTGCTGCGCTTGAAATGGAACGTAATGCTGCAGTGTAAGCGGTGATTTCTTGTGTCATAAGCGAAATTTAGTACATTTATCTATAAAAACAAAATATAGTTTGGTTTTGTTCCAATGACTCTACTCACCGTTCACTTCAATTTTATTTGCCAGGTAAATGCATAAAATGCCAATACCTACGGCAACATATCCTACAATATTGTAATTTTCCAGCCTTTGTGTAGTGGCGTTTTGTGTTATAATGATACCGCCAATGATCGCTGCCGCACCTTCACTTAATTCAATTAAAGATGAACGGATGACTAAAAATTTTCCGCGTTGTTCTTCTGTTGGCGCACCTGTTATCAACGTCATAGCAGCTATCATTCTGCCACTGTTGAAAATAAACATGAACGCACATATCAGTAAAGCCAACATGATAGACGCACTTTGTAAATGTGTGATCACTAATATGGGAATAAAGGATAATAAAATCAACATTCTGAAAGACTTCAGTTTGCCTAATGTATCTATAAATTTGCCGATTCGAGGTGATGTTAGTGTTACTGAAATTCCGCCAACTATATACATCCACATGGTGTCTTCTTCTTTAAATCCTAGATTATCTATCAAATAAGGATTGATAAAGGAGATAAACATAAAATGTCCTAACACTAAAAGAAAAGCAAACAATAATGCTTTTTGCAGATTTCTGTTTTTTAAAATCTCCGTAATTTCACTGAATGTTTTAGTTTCTTTATTGATATGACCTGTTAAATTGGGTAAAATATAATAAGCCGGAATTAATGTGACAAAGGATAAGATGCCAACCAGTCTAAACGGCCAGAAAATATCAGAATGCTTGTAAATAAAAATAGAAAAAGGAATACCCACAATAGAGGCAACGCCAAATCCGAGATTCAGGATACCCATTGCTTTTCCGCGTCTTTCATATGGAACAAGGTCACTGATAATTGCAGTTGACACACCACCTAACAATCCGCCAAATAAACCGGTGAAAAATCTTGAGAACAACATGAACTCGTATGTAGTAGCAAATGAACATAAAGTAGTTCCGACCGCAAACATTGCAAAGGCAGCAATATAGACCACTTTTCTATCCAGTTTGTCAACATACAAAGATGCCGTAAATGAAGATAAAAATCCTGCCAATGAAAATGCAGCAATCAGCATGCTGTACTGTTGCGGTGAAATTTTGTATAGTTTCATAAATGCAGTTCCAAGCGGTAACATCAGCAGAAAATCCACGATGGCGCAAAACCACATAAAGGTTATAAGGTATAATATTAGTTTTTCGTTTTTCACGCCGCAAAGGTAAGCCAAATAACTTATAACTTAATTCACTATTAACAGCCAATTTTGTATTTTTACAACAAGATTATACATTTACTTGTTATACAATTATGACAGCCACAGCAGAATCCGTTGAAGCATTAATTCAAAATTTGAATATCGATAATGCACTTCGTATAATAGGAGAAAAAGTGTTGAACAATGAACGCATCACCTTTGAAGAAGGCGTGTTGCTGTACGAAAAAGGCGAGCTGGGTTTTGTTGGTACCTTAGCCAATTATATCCGAAATACGAAACACGGAGACAATACCTATTTCAACAGAAATTTTCACGTCGAGCCAACGAATATATGTGTGTATACCTGCAAGTTTTGTTCGTATTCAAGGTTGATTAAAAACAGAGAACAGGGTTGGGAATATTCCATTGATGACATTCTAAATATTATCAAAAAATACGACGGACAACCGGTTACTGAAGTGCATATTACCGGTGGTGTGATTCCCAAACAGGATTTTAATTTTTATGTTGATTTGTTTAAAGCTATCAAGGCACATCGACCGGATTTACATATTAAAGCATTAACACCGGTTGAATATCATTATATTTTGAAGAAAGCAAAAATGAGTTATGAAGAAGGCATGCTGGCGATGAAAGCAGCCGGTTTGGATTCAATGCCTGGTGGTGGTGCAGAGATTTTTCATGTGGATATTCGCGATGAAATTGCAGGCGGAAAATGCAGCGCAGAAGAATGGTTAGAAATTCATGAAATTGCGCATAGAATTGGATTGCCAAGTAATGCAACGATGTTGTACGGACACATCGAAACTTTCGCGCATAGAGTGGATCACATGGAAAGATTGCGTCAGTTGCAAGATAAAACACATGGTTTCAATGCATTTATTCCTTTGAAGTTCCGCAATCAGCATAATGAAATGAAACACTTGCCGGAAGTAACCATTACGGAAGATTTGCGCAACTACGCTATATCCAGAATTTACTTAGATAACTTCGATCATATCAAATCGTATTGGGCAATGATTGGCAGAAATACAACACAGCTAAGTTTAAATTTTGGTGTAGATGATGTGGACGGAACGATAGATGATACTACTAAAATCTATTCAATGGCCGGCAGCGAAGAACAACATCCTGCCATGAGTACACGTGAATTAGTGAACCTGATAAAAGCAGTTGACAGAAAACCTATTGAACGCGATACCGTTTACAATGTCATCAATGATTTTAGTAATACCGTTTTTGAAGAAGATGAAAAAGAAAAAGCAAGGTTGTATAATTAGGTTCTTGTCGTCATTGCGAGCGCGAGGTACGAAGCGTGTGGCAATCTGTTGAATTATTATATCAGATAAATTGAAGAGCTTGCTTCGTGCCTCGGAATTACGTAAAAAAAAGCCCCGCAATTGCGAGGCTTGTAAGTAATCGGTAAGCTAAATTATGCTATTTTAACATTAACTGCGTTTAAACCTTTTCTTCCTTCTTCCAGTTCAAACACTACTTCGTCGTTTTCTCTGATGCTGTCGATCAGACCGTTAACGTGTACGAAGTACTCTTTGTTTGATTCTGCGTCTTTAATAAATCCAAAACCTTTTGAATCATTAAAGAACTTTACAATTCCTTTATTCATTATAATTATTTAATTGGGTCAAAGATACACTCAATTAAATGGCTTTTTGCATGAAAGCAAGGTCTTAGGCCTTTTTTGCCTGTTTATTAGCATTATTATAACAATTAAGTAGTCTGCAAGCTGTAAATAGAACACTTAGCACCACTTATTTGTCTTAATAATTCAAGATATTAGTTTTAATTTCGGCATTCAAACATCATATTTCCGTTTTATGACGCACGACTCACCAGTTACAAAAAAGCAAATCTACATCATTCGTCATGGACAAACAGACTTTAATGTTCGTCAGGTAGTGCAG
>JBIKPT010000057.1:0-15514 GCA_044357355.1 Chitinophagales bacterium | reverse complement strand
CATCTCTATTTCATAAACTAGAATGACACGCTTATCTGTAAACCTGAATAAAATTGCCTTGATTCGCAACTCGCGTGGCAGCAATTATCCTGATTTGATTCAGGTAGCGAAAGATTGTGAACGCTTCGGTGCACAAGGAATAACGGTACATCCGAGACCCGATGAACGACATTGTAAATTTTCTGACTTACAACTGCTGAAAGAAAACTGCATCACAGAATTCAATATTGAAGGCTATCCTGACAGGCATTTTCTAAATGCGGTTATCAATGTAAAACCACATCAATGTACGTTAGTGCCGGATGCCCCAGGTCAAATCACATCAGATCACGGCTGGAATACCATTGCGCAAAAAGATTTCCTGAAAGAGGTTATTGCAGAATTAAAAAGCAAGGCTATTCGTGTCTCGCTTTTCATCGATGCAGATGCCGCTATGATTGAAGGTGCTGCCAATACCGGAGCCGACAGAATAGAATATTATACAGGTCCGTATGCAAAAAATTACGCAGCCAATCCAGAACTTGCCATAAAAGAAATAAAAGAAACCTGTGCCATTGCGATTGCTGCTGGTTTAGGAATAAATGCCGGTCATGATTTGAATCTGGAAAACCTGAAATACCTGAAAGATACATTACCGCAACTGGACGAAGTTTCGATCGGCCATGCACTGATTTGCGATGCTATTTATTTAGGCCTCGAAAATACCATTCGTTTATACCTGAATAAACTCGCTTAATATTTTGAAACTTGCTGCAAAGAATCAAATACATGTTTGAGCGAATCGATATTTGCATTCAGCAACGTTGAATCACCGGTGCGTAAGAATTCCTGAGAGATGACCTGATAGAATTCATCTTTAGTCAGTTCTTTAGAAGTAGTTTCAGCAGGTGCAGAAATCGGTGCAGTTTTAAGTTCGAATTTTTGTTTCTTTTCGTTTTCAATACGTCTTAATCGATTAAAGAAAATAAGATTGAGCAACAAAATAAACAAGATAGCCAGAATGCCGATTTTCAATCCTTCAGAACTGATGGTGGCACTTGCTGCCGGTCCTCTTGGCTGTTTAGGTATATCTGACGGATGATAATAAGGCGGACGTCTATAAGTAGGTTCCGGAATTTTATTTACATACCTGTTCTTTAAAAAAGCTGTAAATTCTGCATGGTAAATAATACGTCTGTTTTCATTAGAAAGCACAGAATAAGCTTCTGTAATTTCTTTAAATTTATCTTCGGCAAATGGATTGTTCAGATTTTTATCAGGATGAAATTTAAACGCCAGTCTTCTGTAAGCAGCTTTTACATCTGCTGAAGACGAGCCAAAAGGCAATTCCAGTATTTTGTAATAATCTTTCATCAATTGCCTGAAAATAAATATTATTCTGTAAAGTTTTACGTTTTAGTTCTTTATAACGATTTGTTTAAGAGGAAATTTTATTTATTTTCAAACTACCAATAAAAATCACCATGAACAAAATAATCTTACTATTAGTTGCTGCAGTTGGATTTATGACGTTTACGTATGCAAAATCCGGCAATTGGCTCGATGGAAACTGGGAAGGCACCGGTTATCAGATAGACGGAAAAACGTGGACAGTTGAATTTTCAAAAGCAGATAACACCCTTACTATTCAGTATCCATCTTTAGGTTGCGGTGGAAACTGGAAAATTACGTCCTCTTCTAAAAACCGCATTGATTTGGAAGAGACGATTACGACAGGCACTGATAGGTGTGATCAGGGTTGTAAAATTATAATTTTCAAAATCGACGATCAACAGATCTCTGTTGTCTATAGTTTACCGAGTTATCAGAAAAATGCCATTGCCTATGCAGTATTGATAAAGAAATAAATGGTTTTACCACATCATTGGAAATCTGGACGGATTTACTTCGTGCATTATTTTATTAATGGTATTGAATATATCTTCTGCGCTGGGTTTGCAGAAATAGTCGCCATCACTGCCAAAAGCGCCTCTGTGTTCTTTTGCTGTTAAGGTTACCGGTTCACTGTCAAGATACCTGAATACATCTTGTTTTTCCAGCACCTGTTGCAGCATATAGGCAGTGCCACCACCCGGATAATCCTCATCGAGAAAAACCACGCGATTGGTTTTACGAATGGAATTTCCAATGACACCATACGTATCAAACGGCAATAAGGTTTGAACATCTACCAATTCTACTGAAATACCAGCTTTAGTTAAATTAGCAATAGCTTCCTGCGCTACCCGAACACAGGAACCATAGGTTACCAGAGTGATGTCATTTCCTTGCTGCAAAATTTCAGGAACGCCAAGAGGCACCGTAAAATCTCCTGGATTTAAAGGCATTTTTTCTTTTAAGCGATAACCGTTCAGACACTCAATGACCAAAGCCGGCTCATCTCCTCTTAATAACAAATTATAAAAACCGGCTGCCTGCGTCATGTTTCTCGGCACACAAACATGCATGCCACGCAACGCTCCTAAAATCATCTGAATCGGCGAACCGGTGTGCCAGATACCTTCCAATCGATGGCCGCGCGTACGAACTATCAGCGGTGCTTTTTGTCCGCCTTTTGTTCTGTATGATAAGCATGCTAAATCATCCGATAATGGCTGTAATCCATACAATAAATAATCTAAATACTGAATCTCTGCAATGGGTCTCATACCGCGCATGGCTAATCCAATTCCTTCACCCATTATACTGGCTTCTCGGATTCCTGTATCGTAGATTCGTTCTTTTCCGTATTTGACCTGCAAACCTGCAAATGCCTGATTTACATCGCCAATTTTTCCGACGTCTTCACCGAATGCCACGATTTTAGGATCACGAGCAAAATTGGTATCAAAACAAGCATTTAATACCTGATATCCGCTTACAACAGAAGCGCGTTCCTCGAATTGTGCCTGCACAATCGGTAAACGGGTAGGCGCATACAAGGAATTGGTATGCTGATAAGATGAATAGCGCTCTTCATTGATTTGTGTCTGAATGGAACGCCATTTTTTTAATGCTTCTATTGCTTCATTTTTTTCATTTTTCACCAGCATCAATACATCTGAAACAGATTTAAAAACATCTTTCCGCATCGGATCAATGGAATATTTCAATTCCTTTTCAATTTCTTCCAGTTGTTCTTTATAGGCAGATGTTTCTCCGATTTTTCGAATAATATCCGTGGCTTCATTTAATTCTTCCAATATGGGTCCGTGAAATTTTTTCCAGGATAGTTTCTTTTGATCTGCCACATATTTTCTGGCATTATCTTCAATTGCTGTCAGTTCCTCTTCCGTTGCCATTTTATTCTGCAATATCCAACGCTTAAATTGCACATTACAATCGTGTTCTTTTTCCCATTGCAGTCTGTCGGCAGATTTATATCGTTCATGCGAACCTGAGGTTGAGTGCCCTTGTGGTTGAGTAAGTTCTTCCACATGTATAATGGCTGGAATATGTGTTTTTCTGGTTTTATCGGCAGCCATTTTATAGGTCGAGACCAGCTGAGGGTAATTCCAGCCTTTTACCACATAAATATCATACCCATTGCTGTTGCCGGTGCGCTGAAATCCTTTTAGCACCTGAGATATGCTGCCTTTAGTCGTTTGTATTTCCTTGGGAACAGAAATTCCATATCCATCGTCCCAGACGGAAATTATCAATGGAACTTGCAGTACACCACCTGCATTTACGACTTCCCAGAATAAACCTTCTGAAGTGGATGCATCACCAATCGTGGCAAAACAAATTTCATTGCCATTATTGCTAAATCCGTTTTCACCGATTTGTGCACTGAGTTCTCTGTATTTTTTAGAAGCCATGGCAAGACCCAGGGCGCGTATCATTTGTGATGCAGTTGGTGAATTGTCGGCTGCAGAGTTTTTCTGGTGTTTAAGTTCTTTCCAGCTTCCGTCTGAATGTAAATTTCTGGTGGCAAAATGGTTATTCATCTGCCTGCCGCCGGAATGCGGATCTTCTTCCAGTGAAGGATTGGCATAAAGCTGACCAAAAAGTTGTTCAATACTTACTATTCCCGTTGCCAGAGCAAAGGTTTGGTCGCGATAATAACCAGCTCGGAAATCGCCGTTTTCAAAAACTTTTGCTAATGCTATTTGAGGAAGTTCTTTGCCATCGCCGAATATGCCAAATTTGGCTTTGCCTGTCAAAACTTCTTTTCTACCTGTCAGACTGGCTTCACGGCTAATACAGGCAAGCGTAAAATCATTGAGTATTTCGACTTTAAACTCGTCGAAAGACACTTGCTGATTTACGCCTTTAGTTATCAATGGATTAGAAGCGATTAGTGTCATAAATAAATTTCTCAACTAATATAATTCGAAAAATACATTAAATAAGTGAAAAACACAGCACTTTGTTCACAATTTGGAAAAAGTTGTTAATGAGTCGTTAAATAAAATGTGTATACCAACATATTGGTATATTTTTTGTGAGATTTGTGAACGCATGGAGAATTCCATATTGAAAACAATTAAACAAACTAAAATTTACGAATATGAAACATCTGTTTTTGCTTTTATCAATGCTTGTTTTGAATAATTTTCTACAAGCAGAACCACCTGTTGCTAAATCCAGTGCAAAAATTAAATTTTCCAAAGTAGAGCATGATTTCGGCAATCAGCCACAAGGGAAACCTGTTACTTACGAGTTTGAGTTTACCAATGAAGGCAGCGAAGCACTTGTTTTGGAGAATGTAAAAGCTTCTTGTGGTTGCACAACTCCAACCTGGACGAAAGAACCGGTGATGACGAAAAAATCAGGTTACATTAAAGCACAATACAACATGGCTCGAGAAGGTGCATTCCGTAAATCTATTACGGTAACAACTAAAGATGGTGAAAATATCACCTTATATATTTCCGGAAATGCAGTGGCACAAAAACAAGGTGTGGATGATGCAGAGCAAAATATGTTAGGCGGAAAAGCGGAATAACTTAAATATAGTACAGAATAAAATTCATTTTTAAAACTCCATGCAATTACGGCTTTAGTTTTTTATTTTTGTGTGACTTATTATGCCAAAAATTTCGCAAAAAGGCAATGCCATGCCTGCCTCACCGATACGCAAGTTAGCGCCTTATGCTGAACAGGCTAAAAAAAAAGGCATCCATATCTATCACTTAAATATTGGTCAACCCGATATTGAAACACCATATCAGTTCTGGGACGCCATTAAGAAGATAGACAGAAAAGTGCTGGAATATTCACCTTCGAACGGATTTGAAGAAGTAAGGAATAAGTATGCCCATTTCTTTCAGAACAGATACGGATTAAAAAATTTACTGCCGGATGATTTACTGGTAACTACCGGCGGATCAGAAGCACTGCTATTCACCTTGTTTTCTATTTTAGATGCAGATGATGAAATCATCATTCCTGAACCATTATATGCTAACTATATAGGATTTTCAAAAAGCGGCAATATACAAGTGCGGCCAATTCCTACTTCATTTGAAGATGGATTTGCATTGCCGTCTATTGATGAATTTGAGAAGGTCATCAACGAAAAAACAAAAGCCATTTTAATTTGCAATCCAAGTAATCCTACGGGATATTTCTACAGCAAAGAAGAATTATTGAGATTAAAAGACATCGTACTAAAACATGATTTATTTATTATTTGCGATGAAGTATATCGTGATTTTATTTATGACACGACAATAAAATACACCTCCATTCTTGAATTTCCCGAATTAGAAAATTACGCTATTTTAATCGATTCGCTTTCTAAAAGATTCAGTGCCTGTGGTGCCAGAATCGGAATGATAGCCACTAAAAATAAAGAAGTCATACAAACAGCATTGAAGTTTGCACAGCAGCGGTTAAGTCCGCCAACTGTGGAGCAATTGGGTGCCATAGCGATGTTTGATGTAGAGGAACATTACTTTACAAAAGTGAATACTGAATACCGAAAACGCCGCGATACGCTGGTAGAAGGTTTAAATAAAATTGAAGGCGTAAAATGCCATACACCAGGCGGCGCATTTTATTGTATCGTGCAGTTGCCGGTAAAGGATAGTGATGCATTTTGCCAGTGGATGCTGAGTGATTTTAATTTCGAAGGCGCAACCGTAATGATGGCACCGGCAAGTGGTTTTTATGCTACCGATGGCAAAGGCAAAAACGAGGTTCGTATTGCTTATGTGTTGAATTCAATCGATTTGAACAAAGCGATTAAGTGTTTAGAAGAAGGGCTGAAAGCGTATAAAGAATCGTGAGTATTGAATTTTGAGTGCTGAATTATCTCATCATCTCTTAAATTTGTTATCTTTGCGGAACTTTACTACTCTTACAAGTGTTTAATAAATAGTTCTTTGGAAAATATCCGTTTTAATTCATTATTCAACACTCACCATACATAATTTACATATTGGGGTTGACAGGAATTGACGGCAGGATAGTTGATAAGTAAGCATGCCGAGCATTGTGCAATTTGGCTCGTTAAATTTAACGCACACAACTTTTTTATATGGCGAGAATACTTTCGCAATGGCTGCTTAATACAGGTTATTAAGCCCGGCCTTTGTACTCCGGAATAGTTTTTCCAATACTATCCTACAGTGCATAACCGAATTGGAATAGTGTTGCAGTTGTTTCGCCTGTAATGCAAAATTCAGAAACTAAGATTGCTATCGGTTGGTAAAAACGCCTGTAGTAATTCGAAAATCAAGTTTCTACTAAGCATGTAGAAAGTTTATGAACGTTTTGTCCGGACGCGAGTTCAAATCTCGCCAGCTCCACTTTTAATCTCATAAGTATTTTTTAATCAATTACTTATGAGATTTTTTTCTTTTAAGGGTAAACATAGGGTAAACGCTTTTACCTCCTATCTGCAACAGAATTTGAATTTTCTGACAAATCACAGAACTTATACCGGCATTTACAGAGCAATTCTGAGCAATTGAAACAAAGTCCGTGCTTAAAAAAAAAGCTAAAAACAGAAATAATTTACGCATAGAGATATGCTGCTTATTTACTTTAATTTATGGTTCTTGCAATAAACCTATTCAGGCAGATTGCTTTAATAGTATAATAATAAGCCATTTATACTTTAAAAAATAATCATATTTTCCACGAATCGTGAATAAACAGGCAAAAAAGTGGCGTCTACGTTTATTTAAAATAAAAAAGAGAATTCAATCTATTGATTAAATTCTCTTTTAATATTTAACGCACATTCAAAAAAAACTTTAGATAAAGTTATCTGGATGAAAAAACCATTAAGGTAATCCTGTTACTTTAATATCATCTATTTCGTATGTAGTAGCAGGTGCTGTTGCAACATATTTAAACGCGATAAAAACAGTTCCGCTGTAAGCACTGATATCTATCTGACCTGAACTGATAAAACTACCGAAACCACTTCCCGGACCGGTTGCAATGCTTGCCGGCAAAGCAGTCCAGGTAAAAGTTTGCGGACTTGTACTGGTTCCGTCATAATCTGTAGAAATGAATGCCTGTAAAGTAGCGGCTCCGTTATCAAAGCCAGCGGCAGAAGTGAAAGATAATTTTTCTGCAGAAGAGGCATTTAAATTTATTGCCGGTGATATCAGCCATTGTGTGGAACTGCTGCCATTACTGATAGAAAACACATCTGCTTTGGTACAGATAACACTTCCAAATTTGGCAACCTTAAATTTATTGCCACCGATTTCATTTATATTTTGCCAGTTTACTAAACTGAGCACTGCGTTACTGGATGCCGTTACTGCATTAAAATTTTCTTCAATGAGCACTAATGCATTCGGATCAGATCCATCGCATTTAATGCCATTCATATCTGTTTCTGCACCATCACGTAAAATCAATTGTTTGTCTGTACGGTAAACAGTATATACACCAATAATAGAACCTTTTCCTTTCGGTGTTAACTTTGCAGCGAAATCTGCGTAACCACTGCTACGAACTTCAATTTCATCGTTATCACATTCTTTCAATATTCTGCTAATTGATGATTTATTGACAGCATCAGCAAATGGCTGATTGGCATCAGAAGCTGAAAATTCTACATTGGACAATCTAACCAATCTGTTTTGAAATGAGTTATTCAAATCATCTATATCTGCCACATCAATCGGCACAACAGGATTACCTGCATTTGCTTTTACAATATATTTTGTGATTAAAGTAGATGGTATTTCAACTGTTGATCCTGTTAAATCAATTCCTCCATACAAGCCAATCAACGCATTATCTGCAGCTAAAATTAAATCCTTACATTTTACATAAATTTTTCTTCCAACCGGAAACTCGCCATTCAGTGCATTCTGATCGATAGCCACTGAGATACCTGCTGAACCATCGTCAATAATAATTTGATTAAAGATGTTACCACTTTTATCGTTGGCTACAACAATACCAGAAATAATGATATCATCAGTTAGTTTGAGGTTTGTTCCTGAAAATAATAATTTCAAGTCCTCAATTGTATGTGTAACCGGCAAATTAGGATCCACCGTTTCAAATGGCGGCTCATCAAAATTATCTTTTTTACAAGATGTTGTGGTTATAGCTAAAAACGCTATCATTATAACCGCAATTTTTGAAATGTTTATCATCGTATTGAATTTATTTTGTTTGTTTGATAGATTTTAGAAACGGAAAGTTAAGTTAGCATAGAAATTTATACCAAATGCATAGCTGTATCTGGATGGAAATTTACCAGCATCTTTTTCGAGATAATCAAAGCGAAGTTGTTCTCTTCCGCTTACTATAAATTTGGTGTTATTGGTTAAGTTAGATATACCGGCATTGATTACCATATATGCATTGTACGCATGTTTGCCTCTCATTTTTTTGAATGTAGATTGCAATCTCCAGGAATATCCACCACTCATATCAACTGTCCACTGACCTTTTTTATTGTAGCGCTCCTGATTGATAATGCTGTTCCATTGCTCTGATTGATACGGCACCTGATCGGTAGCACGCACGGTTCTGTGTGTTGGTGCAATTTCTGTAAAGAATCTGTCAAAGAAGTTCACCGTGGCACCCACATACCAGAATTTTTTTGAGCGATAAAAAAGCCCCAATGAATACGCCTGTTGCGGAATATTCGGCACATAGAAATTTTTACTGTAAATCGTTTCCACTTCATTTACTGTAGGCTGATTATCTATCGTCAATCGGCCTTCCTGACGGCTGGTATAGTAGAATTTACCGATGGAAGCAGCCAGATTCATACTTAACCCTTTATAAAGTTCTGCAGAAAATCCAAGCTCACCACCATAGTGCCTTCTGTCTATATTCGTAAGCGTATAGCTTGCTAACCCAAAGAAATCATCATCAAAATAAACCAATACATTTGAACCATTCTTAAAGTCTGTAAAAAATCCGGTAGCACGTAATTTATATTTAGGTGCGTTAAAAATATAACCGGCTTCAAAAGAGCCTATCTTTTCGCTTCCAACCCCATTTGCTAAATTTCGAACACGTGGAGAAACAAACAGATTATCCCAGAATGGTGCTCTGGTTTGATAAATTCCATTTCCATACAAATAATGTCTTCCTGTTATTTTGTAAGTCACACCCGCTTTTAATGCGTAATTATTATACACATAAACCTTTGATTTCCCTTCTGATTCATCCGGTGTCAACCCATTTTTGTAGTAACCGACACGAAATTGAGAAGTATTGGAAAATTCAGCAGCAGCAAACCAATCCACATGTTTTGTCTGGTGATTTACCTGACCCCAAAATGATGTTTTATGCACTACTGATGCATAATTATAACCATACTTATCGCCTACTCTTACTACTCTGTTAGGATTATTTAAATCAGGATATGTAACATCAACATTGGTATTAATTGAATCATCTGTAAAAGCATTTTGATCTAGATAAAAATCACCGCCCATTAAATCTTTCACTCTTTTATAATTATTCACTTTCTGATACTGATAAGTTAAACCTGCTGTAATATCAAATTTCTTGACAGCTACATTGTATACGGTATTGAAATTAAACCTGTGGTAAAACTGAGAATTATCGCCTACTATATAAACTGCATTTTTACCGGTTACAGAATTACCAGCCTGTCCGTTTACATTATTAATAGTTACAGGAGTTGCATTATTATTGACTTCGTACAAACGCTGCCAGTTCAATTGTAATTTATCAGGATTATTGACAATATCATTATAAACCTGGTTGTATGTATCCTGAGTAATCGAATCATCGAAATAACTTGGTAAGTATTTATAATAATCAGGTCTTGGATCTTCCACATTGGTATTTCTGTCAATACTGGACAAACTTCTTTCTCCGAAAGAATAACCACCGGCTGTCATAAGATGCATGTTTTCTTTTGGTTTCCATTCGTGTGTCAGAATCATGGTTGGCTGATGACGATATTCAACTCTGGAATTGCGTATTTTTCCTTCCTGATAACCCCAGTTTGGATTGTAATAGTTAGAACCGGCTAAGTCATAAGCTTCCTGTGTAGTAGAAGCTGCTCTTCCTTGTTTTGTAGGTGCTCCGAATACGGTAAGCGCCAGCGATTGTGTTTTAAACATTTTCTGAACCGAAAGAAAGTAAGAAACACTTTGCATTTCCGTTCCTTTTATATAACCACTTTTTGCCCATCTTCCGAATAAGGATGCGGAAATACTCCATCCTTTTTTGGTGATACCGCTGCCATAAGTAATACCACCTCTTAAGTCATAGGTTCTGTTGGATGTTCCGATAGTGATACTGGTTTGTTTACGTTGCTTTGCCGCTCTGGAGTCAATCGAATAAATAGCACCAATAGAACCAAATGCTAATGTTGATGGACGAAGACCTAATGAATTATCACGATTTCTTGTTACATCATTTAGATTAGCCCATAAATTAAAAGATGAAAAACCATTATCGATATATTCCGTCGGAATACCGTTCATATAGGTATCAAAATAATCATTATCGTAGCCTCTAATACGAAAACGGGCAATACTGAAATTAAAAGAAGCGGCATTCATAAACGGATCTCGACCGGCATTCAAAATCGGAGAAATTCCCTGATCTGACCCGCCTTCATCCTCACTTTCCACATCTTCCAACGTAATTGTAGGAATTGCATCATCCAGTTTATCATTGATAATAGAATCTGATACGACCATCATTGGTGTTGAAACAGAATCCAGCTTCGAATTTTTCCTGCCTGCAAAGGCCGGAAACAAGCAAACCGCACTTAAGAAAAACAAAAAATATTTAGCCATAAAAATTTGGTATTGTATTTGATAAATAGTGTGTATGACAGCATTCAAAGGTAAAGATAATATTCTAATTTATATCCTGAAACAATACACAATTTGAACAGAAATTAATAACAATTAATCCTTATTTTTGCGACATGAATAAACTAGTTTTCATCTTTCTTTCACTTTTAACAGTGAGTTATTCCTTTGCAGAAGAAAAGGAATATAAAATGATTGTAGCTGGCTTCTACAATCTGGAGAATTTATTCGATACTATTGATGATCCGAAGATAAATGATAATGATTTTACGCCAAATGGAACGAATCATTATACCTCAGAAATTTACCTGGATAAGTTAAAACATCTGGAAGAAGTGGTTTACCAGATTGGCTTGGATAAAACGCCGGACGGCATGGCCTTTTGGGGAACCGCCGAAATTGAAAATGCACAGGTTGTAAAAGATTTGGTCGCACAGCCTAAATTAAAAAACAGAAACTACCAGGTGGTGCATTATAACGGAGGAGACCCGCGTGGTATAGATTGCGGACTGGTGTATAATCCGAAATATTTTACGGTACTTTCCAGTTTCTCCATTCCGATAGATTTAAGCCTTGCGGTGAAAGATGGCAAGCCAACCCGAGATGTTTTATGGGTTCGTGGTTTATTAGCGAATACAGATACCGTAGATGTCTTTGTTGGTCACTGGCCGTCACGCAGAGGTGGTGAAGAAAGAACATTGCCGATGCGTAATTATGTGGCCAAGATAATCCGACACTATACAGACTCTATTATGCAGTTTAACAAGAACGCAAAAGTGATTGTGATGGGCGATTTAAATGACAATCCAACGGATGAGAGTCTTGTAAAATATATTGGAAGTGTAGATAAAAAAGAGAAATGCAAAGAAGGTGGATTCTATAATCCATGGGTAGATTATTTTAACAAAGGAATTGGCACACTGGCACACAATGATTCCTGGGGTTTGTTTGACCAGATTGTATTATCCTATGGTTGGTTAAACACGAATCAGGATGGATATTTTTTCCATAAAGCAAAAATATTCAGTAAAGATTTTATGATTCAGCAAACCGGTAAATATCAGGGATATCCGAAACGAACCTGGGACTGGGCAATTTACAATGCAGGTTACAGTGACCACTTCCCTACGTATATTACCTTGTTGAAAGAAATAAAATAACAGCTAAAATTAAAATATAAAATGTCACGCAAATACGTGACATTTTACATTGATGCAGTTATTGACTATTTTTTTATAAAGGTATTTGCCGTATTCACATCTTTATAATTAAGATTGATAAAGTATATTCCCTTCACAAGTTTGCTGATATCTATTGTAGTCAGGGTTGAATTAATTTTCTGTGCTATTAATTTCTGTCCAAGTATATCAATTACTTCTGCGAATGCGTCCTCAGCCAGTAAAGTACCCGTATTGACAGTTAGCTGATCGTTCGCCGGATTAGGAAAAAATTCAAACTCAACAGATTTATTATTTCTTACAGCCAGTGGCAAGCATGATGATGAAATTCCATCTGCTCCGAATACCTTTTCCACCCATCCCGGATAATCTATATAGGGATTACGGTTTGCCTGCAGGGAATACACCGAATCATTGCGTTTAATTTCAAATGCACCCGGCGGGTCTGATTTATGCCATTTTACACCTAACTGCAAAATCCATGGGTCATATCCCGGATATTTATTACCGGCAAGCACATTGCCGGATGTACTTCTGCCCGTTAATGATGGAAGAGAATCTTCATACCGTGTAATAAAAAACAAATACGCACGGGCAAAATCCCCTTTGAAGGCGTCATTAGGTTCAAACACCAGGCTGCTGTTATATCCGTAATTTAAAGAGGTATTGGAAGTTCCTACTTTCGTACCATTATTTGAAGTATAAGACGGACTGCTCACATATCCCAGTGGCAGATTTCCTTTTCTAAAATTTGTATAGGCATCTGCCGGCCATATAAAATGCATATCCGTATAAAATGGATACATATTGGTACCGCCAAACCAGGATGAAGGAAAGACATGTTCTTTTTCATAGCATACACATTGTACCGCTGCACTTGTACCGCCGCAAAATCCTGCCGGGTATCTGTAATTACAGGAATCTGTTCCATTCGGAATATCTGAAGAATACCTGTCATCTATAACAAAGCCGCCGCCGGTTTCTGCCGGTTTTAAATCCGTACGATCATAGTAATTATCGACACTGCCGTAAGGAATCTGGGTAAAATTAGTTGATATTAAACGATATAATTGTGTCTTTAAAAAATTGCAGGTCTGGTTCGAATCAATTGTATTGTAATAGGTTCCCGGAACAGCCATTGCCTTTAATCCGGTTATAAGGCAAACTGTAAATAATATATTATTTCTGTATTTCATCTAAGTGTGTTAACGAAAAAAGCCCCGGCTTTGTTTTGCGGTGTAAAACCTATAACAAAGACGAGGCTTTAGTTATTATTATTTTTTATTCAACGATAAACGTGCTTACATTATTAGTTCCTTTGTACACTATATTTAAAATATAAGTACCTTTTGCTAAGGTGCTGACATCTACTGTATGAACATCATTACCGGTAGTCAGTTTCTGGGCACTTAACTTTCTGCCGAGGATATCCACCACTTCCACCGTTGCCTCATCTTTCAGCATCGTCTTGAATTTCACAAATAAAGAACCAATATTCGTTGGATTCGGGAATAAGGAGAATTCAGCTTCTGCATTATTATATTTAACTCCGGTAGAGAGTGTTGTTTTAACAGTTACCGTAGCAGTACCTGAATAATTCGGTCCGTTAGTACAGTTTTTATTTCTAAACGTAACCAAAAGAATTTTATATACTGTATTTGCAGTTAAACCTGTCAAAACAAATGAAGAATCTGTACCTCTGTAATATACTTTAGCCTGGCTGCCCGGAATGGTAGAGTTTTCTGCATAGTAAACACTATCACGGATAGTTACAAAACCTATGTTTGTATTATTTCCAGCCAAAACCATTACACTGTCTGCATTTGCAGGATTAGTCCATTTAATAGAAATCGTTGACGAAGTAGAATCCACTCTGACAATAGATGAATTGGAAATGCCTGTTGGATCTACACAATCCGTTCCAGCAGCTGTTCTGATGAGTGTATTAGCCAGACCACCGTAATTAGGTCCGTTTGTGCAGTTTTTATTATTGAAGGAAACGACGAATATTTTATACAGTGTATTGGTTAATAAACCGGTTAAAATGACTGTTGTATCGGTGCCTCTGTAATAAACTTTTGGTTGTGTAGATCCGCTTGAAGGTATAAATGAACCTACCGGATAATAAACACTGTCACGCAAAGTTGCATTTCCAATAGTTGAAAATGCACCTGCAAATACGAGCACACTGTCCGCACCGGTTGCATTTTTCCATTTTATATTAATCGTACTGGTTGTAGAATCTAATTTGATGATAGTAGACGAAGAAACACCGGTTGGATTTGTACAGTCAACTAAAGGTGGTGTACCACTTGTTATTGTATCATCTCTTAAAGGTGTTGTTCTAAAATAATTTGGTCCATAGCCACAGGTATTAAATGGAACTACTGCTATATAATATCTTGTGCCGCTTTGTAAACCTGAAATTGCAAAATTAGAATCTGTGCCAACATAAGCAACTTTTGATTTAGCACTACCATTTTTTATTGAATCACCTACAGAATAAGATGTACTATCATTAGGATAACCAACACTAGAACTAGTACTATAAACAACAACATAACCTCCTGTTGGAGCAGGAACTGCTTTATTAAATTTTCCATTTATATTATTATTGTTCACTAAGGTAAATACTAAGTTTGTTGGTTTTGCTGTCGGTTCCGGACATGCATCAATCAACGTTTTTGCCGTATCGAATCCTGGAGTTGATGTTTTGTAATTAGGACCTGCAGAACATGAAATACTGTTATAAGGAAATACATGAACTTTATATATTGTATTGGGAACTAACCCGCTTCTGGAGAAGGAAGTACTTGAACCAACACTGATAACTGTAGCTGTTCCCACCGTTTGGCCAACTGTGTATGAAGTTGCGTCTGCGATTGTTGGTGCTATTGCATTACTGTCTAATAAAACTAAATAACCATCAGCTGTAGTACCCGTAAAAGTACCTGAAATAGCTGTTGTACTCGTTGCGGTCGCCACCACATTTGTTACTGAATTAGCCGGTTCTGTACAAGCAGGTAAAACAACATTTGAAAAAGTTACTTTAAGACTGTCTACACTTAATCCATCATCAGAACCCAATGAATTTTTATCTTGCCAGCGAATCCAGAAAGTTGC
>JBIKPT010000056.1:0-15592 GCA_044357355.1 Chitinophagales bacterium | reverse complement strand
AACAAAAAAAGGTTGACATTAATGTCAACCTTTTTTAATTAATCGTTTTAAATTTTAACTAGGGTTTATTTTCCTGTTACATATGCATTTTCAAAACCAGGTGTTGCTTTTACTTGTGGCAATATGCTTTCTGCTGCAGCGCGATTTGCAAAACCAACAATCCAGACTACATTCGTTCCGTTTTCATTTTTGTAAGTCACAATCTTACCATATTTTGACAAAGGTTCCATTAATTCCCACTTTGGCGCAGAAAATGCACCTAACTGAATGGCAGTTTTATATTTTGCCAGCATTGCATCTCTGGATTGTACGCCCAGCGATTGCACCGTTGATTGATTAGATGATACAGATGGTGAAGCGTTTACTGCAGGTGCATTATTTTGCTGTACTTTTGGAACGGCAATCTGACTTTTAGCTTTATCTTCCACAACTATAGATTCATTCACCTTTCTTGTTTGGTTCTGCTGCATTCCTTTTCCTTCGCCAGTATTTACAGGTGCTGCAGTTGAATTATCTCCAATGGCACCATAATCATTTGCGACCGGCGTTGATTTACCTGCAGGCATTGCTGTCGAATTATCTCCAATGGCAGCTATATCTTCTGTTTCTTTTTTCAGAATGATAGTTTTATTTGGATTGTTTGTTTGTGTTTCTGCGGCAACAACAACTTGAGGTGTAGCTGATTCTTCCAAATCTACCACTTTTAATGTTTTAAGGTCTAATTTTTTAATGATACCACCAGAAGAATAAGTCAAGGTATGTTCATTCAATAAGCCTGGATTTGATTCATTATTTATGGTGTTAACAGTCTTTCCTAAATTCTTAGGTTTACTCCAGGCACCGTTATTAAATTCTGACGTGTATAAATCCAATCCGCCGACACTACCGGGAAATGATGCTATGAAAAATATTTTTTTTGAATTGCCATTATCCAGCAATGCCGGCTGGCCAACTTTAAACTTTCCTAATAAATTTTTATTCAATGTATATGCTACCCAATGTTTATCTTTCCAGGTGGCATGCAGCACTTCAAACATCAACGTTTCTTCAATAGATTTTAATTGTTCAGGAACCTTATATGCTGGCACATCATCTGTATATAACTCAAAAGTAACCTCTTGCAGATAAGAATAATCATTATGCAAGAAGGAAGCTGCAACTATTTTTCCCACAAAGAAACCAATAAATAATCCAGTTATAAATATTTTTTTCATATGTAAAATGCTGTCAAATTTTGATTTAACAAAAGTGCTATTTTATACCTCTATTAATACGCAAAGTTTTCCACAAAATTGTATTAAATACAATTCTGCAACTATAATGCCAAAGGTGGATTAAGGATAATAATTGTAATTTAGAGATTCATTGCAATAAATAAAAAGAATTTCTAATTTGAGCATTGATAAAACAGAGAGAGAGATAAAAAAGATTTGCTATAGATTAATTCTTGCTACAGTGGTGCATTATTCTACGCCAAATTTGCATGCTGCCGGCGATTTAAAAATTGCCGGAGCTCGTCTGATTGGAATGGGTATGAGTTCTATTTGTATGGTAAACGTTTATTCAGCCTACAATAATCAGGCTGCCAGTGCTTATTTAGAACGACCTTCTTTTGGTCTCTATTACGCGCCTGTTTTTATCGGACAAGGTGTAAGCAACTTAACCGGAATTTTTGCCATGCCGGTGAAGAAATGAGGAACCATTGGCGTTTCTGTAAATTATTTTGGATACAGCCTTTACAACGAAAAGAAAGTAGGGTTATCGTATGCCATTAAACTGGCAAAATGGATGTCGCTTGGAGTTCAGTTAGATTATCTCAATACCAAAATCAGCGGCTATGGTTCTAAGAATTACGTGACCTTTGAAATGGGACTGTTTTCAAAACCAATTGATGAATTATCCATCGCTTTTCATGTCTATAATCCGTTAAAAATTTACATCGACAGAACTACCGGTGAGAAAGTGCCTACACTTTTCCGATTGGGTATCACCTAAGAAGCAATCAAGAAATTTTTTATTTCTGCTCAACTAGAAAAAGATCTTGTCAATAAGTTAATTTTCAGAGCAGGTGCGGAATACACCTTAAAAGACTTGGTAAGTTTTAGGGCTGGTGTGGCCACAGATCCGGTGACCGGCACCATTGGTATCGGTGTTTTGCTAAAACAAGGAATAAGCATTGATGCAGCATTTTCGTATCAGGGGAATCTTGGTTTTCAACCTCATTTTAGAATCACTTACACCCTAAAAAAGAAAAAAATAATTCCCAACGACAATGGACTTCAAGCACCTGAAAGCAGCGTTGAAACGAAGCCTGCACAGGCAATAAATGCACCTGAAAAGAAAGTACGCAGAGCAATTCATTAACAAATTATTTTGCATTACAAGAATCCGTTGAATATCTGTATTTTTGCCTTATGAAAAATATTAGAAATTTCTCGATTATTGCACATATTGACCATGGAAAAAGCACATTGGCTGACAGACTTTTACAACTTACCAATACCGTTTCTGAAAGAGACCTGCAGGCACAGACATTAGATGATATGGATCTGGAGCGTGAGCGTGGTATTACCATAAAAAGTCATGCCATTCAAATGGATTATCTATTTGAAGGCCAGAAATACATTTTTAACTTAATAGATACACCGGGACACGTTGACTTTTCGTATGAAGTTTCGCGTTCGCTGGCAGCCTGTGAAGGAGCCCTTTTACTGGTAGATGCCACACAAGGCATACAAGCTCAAACTATTTCTAATTTATATTTAGCCATAGAAAACGGATTGGAAATCATTCCTATAATCAACAAGATAGATATGGATGGCGCTATGATTGAAGAGGTTAAAGACCAGATTGTTGACCTGATTGGTTGTAAACATGAAGAAATTTTAGAAGCCAGCGGAAAAACCGGACTTGGCGTGGATTTAATTTTACCAGAAGTCATCAAACGAATTCCGGCACCCAAAGGCAGCGAAACAGAACCCTTACAGGCGTTAATCTTTGACTCTGTTTTCAACCAATTCAGAGGTGTTATCGCTTATTTTCGAGTTTTAAACGGTACCATAAAAAAAGGCGATAAGGTAAAATTCGTTAATACAGAAAAAGAATATTTTGCAGATGAAGTAGGTATTATGCGTATGACGCCTGAGCCAAAAAGCGAAGTAAAAGCAGGCGACATAGGTTATATCATCACAGGCATTAAAGTATCGAAAGAAATAAAAGTAGGTGATACTATTACGCATGTCAGCAGACCTTGTTCTGACAGTATCAAAGGTTTTGAAGATGTAAAACCGATGGTATTTGCCGGTATTTATCCGATAGATAATGATGATTTCGAAGAACTGCGCGATTCGTTAGAGAAATTGCAACTCAATGATGCATCCTTGGTTTGGGAACCGGAAACATCTTTAGCATTAGGCTTTGGTTTCCGTTGCGGCTTCCTGGGTTTACTGCATTTAGAAATTATACAGGAACGTCTGGAGCGCGAGTATGATATGACCATCATCACTACGGTGCCCAACGTGACGTATTTCTGTTACACCAAACAAGGTGAAAAATTGACCATCAACAATCCATCCGATTTGCCGGATCCTACATTTATTGATTATGTAGAAGAGCCTTTTATCAAAGCACAATTAATTACAAAACCTGAATATGTTGGTGCCATTATGAAATTATGCATGGACAAACGCGGTATCTTAAAAAATCAGGTGTACCTGTCTCCTACTAAAATTGAATTGCAATTTGAAATGCCTTTGGCAGAAATTGTATTCGACTTCTATGATAATTTAAAATCTATATCGAAAGGTTATGCAAGTTTTGATTATCACATGCACGATTTCAGAGAAAGTGATTTGGTTAAATTAGATATTAAATTAAACGGTGAAAATGTAGATGCCTTCTCTGCCTTGATACACAGAAGTAAAGCCTACCATTTTGGCAGCCGCTTATGCGAAAAATTAAAAGACCTGATTCCACGTCAGCAATTCGTGATTGCGATACAGGCAGCTATTGGCGCAAAAATTATTGCACGCGAAACGATTTCTGCCATGCGTAAAGATGTTACCGCAAAATGTTATGGTGGTGATATTTCGCGTAAACGTAAATTACTGGAAAAACAAAAGAAAGGAAAGAAACGAATGCGTCAGGTAGGCAATGTAGAAGTTCCGCAGGAAGCGTTTATGGCGGTGCTGAAGCTGAATGATTAGAAATTAGGTCGCTCGTACGGAGCTTCTTTCTTCGCTCAATCATTATTCTATAAACAGATTATTCCTACGGAATATTAAAAAAATCAATCAATTTAAATAATAAATACTATAGAATAAGGACGCTCCGACGGAGCTTTGTTCTTCGCACAATCATCTTTCTATAAACAGTTTATTCCTACGGAATATTTTTTCGTAAATCTACCTATAATAATGAGGTTGTTCCTACGGAGCTTTATCTTTCGGTCAACCTCTTTTTTATACACAGATTATTCCTAAGGAATATTTTTTGTACAAATGAATTCAGCATCCTATTTTTGAAATTTTATTGCGCAATAATTGTCCTGTAGGGACAAACTGTCTACAGAAATAAAACCAACCTACAACCTAGCTCCATAGGAGCGACCTAAATCAAAAGGCAAAATCTAATTGTTAAATCTTAATTTTTCAATATTTTTTATGGAATCTAGATGGTTTTTGTCTCTTAATAGGTAGAAATAAAAATAATTCCAAAATGGCAAATACATTTTCACAGTTATATGTACAAGTTGTTTTTGCGATAGAAAACCGTGAATCACTAATTCATAAAAATAATAGAGAAGAATTGCAAAAATATATTTCTGGAATTATCGAAAATAGAAATGCAAAATTATTGGCAATCTATTGTATGCCAAATCATACGCATATTTTAATTGGATTAAAACCATCTGTTCTTTTGTCTGATTTGATAAGAGATATTAAAACTGGCTCTTCCAAATTAATAAATGAGAAGATATGGATAATAGGAAAGTTTAATTGGCAAGAGGGATTTGGTGCATTTTCTTACAGTCATTCACAAATTGGTCATGTTATTAATTATATCAATAACCAAGAAGAACATCATCAAAGAAAATCATTCAAAGATGAGTATTTAGATTTTCTGCAGAAATTTGAAATCGATTATGACAAAAAATATTTATTTGAATGGATTGAAGATAATTAGGTCGCTCCTCCGAAGCTTCATTTCTGTTCAATATTTTTTGCTATAAATAGTTTATTCCTACGGAATAATTTATGCAACAAAAAGCAAAAATAATTACTTACAACAACTCACCAATTATCTTCTCAATGCCTACACCTTCGGCTTCGGCTTTGAAATTGCGGATGATACGGTGACGAAGTATGGGCAATGCTACAGCTTGTACATCTTCCATATCCGGTGAATATTTTCCGTTGATGGCTGCATGACCTTTGGCTGCCATTACCAATGCCTGTGAGGCTCTCGGACCTGCGCCCCAGGCTACAAACTCATTTACTATTTTAGCAGCTTTCTCGGTATTTGGTCTTGTAGATGATGCTAATTTTACAGCATATTCCACTACATTATCTGCAATCGGCATTCTGCGAATTAAATGCTGAAAAGCAATGATTTCTCTGGCACCAATAATTTTATGTACAGAAGCAGGACTGTCTGTAGTCGTAGCTTTTACTACCTGCAATTCTTCTTCGTAGGATGGATAATCCAACACGATATTAAACATAAAACGGTCTAATTGTGCTTCCGGTAACGGATAGGTTCCTTCCTGTTCAATCGGGTTTTGTGTAGCCAACACAAAAAACGGCAATTCTAATTTATGTTGCTGACCGGCAGCCGTTACCTGTCGTTCCTGCATGGCTTCCAATAACGCTGACTGTGTTTTTGGCGGTGTTCTGTTGATCTCATCTGCCAAAATAATATTCGCAAAAATTGGACCTCTGTTAAATTGAAACTGACGGTTTTCATTTAATACTTCAGCTCCAATAATATCAGATGGCATTAAATCCGGTGTAAACTGCACACGTTTGAAATTCAGTTCCAAGGCGTCGGAAACTGTTTTTACCAGCAAGGTTTTTGCCAAGCCGGGCACACCTACCAGCAAACTGTGGCTGTCGCAAAAAATAGACAGCAATACATATTTCACCACATCGTCTTGTCCAACGATGACTTTGCTGATTTCCTTTCTCAATTGCTGGTACGAAGCAGCTAAGCTTTGAATTCCTTCAACATCATTTGTGAATTGGCTCATAGGATATTATTTTGTTACGATGTCCCGCAAATCATCGCATTGCGTATAATCGTCGGTAATCATCAGGTAGGTTTTTTTCATATTTTTCACGAACCAGCGCTGCAGCATTAATTCTTCTTTATCAGATCTTGCTGCGTTTTGCATTTTGTCGTAATCTACTTTAATATCTGCTGCATGCGGTTCTGATTTTGCCACCAGCTTCACAATTCTGAATGCCGGTGTTCCGTCATCGCCCTGAAACATTATTGGTGGTGAAATGCCACCAATTCCCAATGTGTCCGCTAATAAATATAAATTCGGATCTATTTTATCAACTTCCAAAACGGTTCCACCTGTTTCATTATTTAAAATAGAACCACCCACACCTTTGGAAGAAGCATCCTGTGAGTATTCTTTTACTGCTGCAAAAAAGGAGATTTTTCCGTTTACAATATCGTTTCGAACAGAATCCAGTTTGTTTTGTGCATACTCAGCATCTTTAGAGGTTGATTGCGGACGTGTAAGTATATGTCGAACCTGAATCATATCACCACGACGTTCTATCATTTCAATGATGTGAAATCCAAATGGTGTTTCCACTAAATCACTCACTTCGCCTGCTTTCAATTTAAAAGCTGCACCTTCAAATTCTTTTACATAAGTGCCGCGCGGTGCCCAATCCAGTAAACCACCTTCCTGTGCAGAACCGATATCTTCTGAATATAAATTGGCGAGCAATTCAAAATTCTCTCCTTTTCTGATTCTTTCTAAAATCCCAAGCGCTTTGTCTTTTGCCGCTTTTTGCTGTTCAGCTGAAACTCTTGGTTTCATTACAATTTGCTGTAATTCTATTGTAGCATTAAAATAGGGCAAACTGTCTTTAGCTAATTTATCAAAAAATGCTTTTACTTCTGAAGGCGTTACCTGTACATCTTCCAGGATTTTTCCCCGCATGCGAGATGCCAGCATCTGTTCTTTAATATCTTCGCGGTAATCGTCTTTGATCTGATCTACCGTTTTGTGGTAATATTCCTCAAATGCTTCCTGCGAACCTGCGACACTGATGAAATAGTTGATTTTTCTGGTGAGTTCTTCTTCTACTTCCTCATCTGCTAAAGGTAAGCTGTCTATAATTGCCTGTGTCGTAAGTATTTTATTGTACACCAGTTGTTTCATCAGCTGGCAACGGTTTATCAGCTCTTCTTCGCCTCTTAAACTAAGTAAGTCCAATTGATTTTCAATATCTGAACGAAGAATAATTTTATCATTGACAATTGCATCAACTTTATCTAACAGAAATCCTTTATATGTTCCGGTGCTGTCTTGAGCAAATGCTGTCGATATCGCCAACAGGAAAATAAATATTATAAACAGTTTTTGCATTGTGTAATTTAAGATGCAAATGTACAAAAATGCAAGGTAGTTTAAAACGAAATTTGTATCAAATTAGAATGATTGTTAGTAAGTTAAGGTTTTTTAACGTGCCGTTTACCTTATTTTTTTTACTAATTGCTCAAATACGTCTTTATTGACAGTTACAGGATATTTTTTCTTCAGCTCTTCCAGCCATTGTTTTTCCAAAAATTCCTGATAAGCTGCCACCACGTAACCGCGACATTCTTCTAATGCTCTTGGTTTTTCCGGCAAAGGATTTGACACTTGTGTTATCAGGTATTTAGCGCCCGCTAATTTAGGCAGACTTAGACTTTCTGTGGTGACATTCAACTTGGTTTTTGTAATATCCAATATTTGAGAATTAACAGCATAACCTGAAATCTTAAGTGCTTTTATTTTTTCTTCTAAAGCTTCATCCGATATTGTTTTATTTCCCATCAAGATTTTATAAATTGAAGTTGCCTGTTTGGATGATGTTGCCGTAATTATTCTTATCGTTGCTCTTTTTTTGAGATTAAAATCAGATGCATGCGCTTTGAAAAAAGCCGCTAATCCGGCACTGTCTTCGGATGCTTTGTTCCATATATTTTTTTCTGACAAGGAAAATATCATAATTCCATTTCTGTATTCATCCATTAAAGCTTTGTATTCCGGATTATTTTGTTTGATATCGTTTTTATAATACTCTGTAGTGAATGTCTGAATTGTGTTTTTTATGAGTGCATCATTTTTGTCCACTCCTGCTTTCGGATAAACCGTATAAAATGTTTCCTGAATTTTTTTTCCGAAATCATTTTCATTAAATGTCTTATTGCCTATTTGCAACAAGACATTTGCAGCAGCAGTGTCTTTGTAGGTAAATGGTGCTTTTTGTGCAAGCGAAACGAGTTTATCTTTAAATAATTTTATATTACCACTGAATTGCTTTGCGGCAAACTGATCACTCACTTTCTGAATAAATTTATCCATTTCATATTGATAAATTGGCAAGGCCGGCAATTTTGCTTTCAATACAGGAAGAGATTCTTCGTATGAAAGTGCCTTTGCTGTTTCTATGCGTTTGATTATATACCAGGCTGTACTGGTTTTAAACGGAGCGGAATATTCACCGTCTTTTAATGCATAAGCAGTTTCTTCAAACACTTTTGCATACGTATTGATTCCAAACCAATCCAGTTGACCTTTATTTGTTTTTGAAAGTTCGTCTTCGCTGTAACGCTCCACTACCTGGTCAAACGGCACATTGCTTTTAAGTTTGGCATAAGCCTGTTTTATAGAATCTTCTGTTATTTTTTTTGCATTTTCAGATGTATCTGCCAACGGAAAGAAACGTTTTATTATGGCTACTTTTATTCTTGGTCGTGCCGGTCTTGTTTCATTTAATTTAATAATATGATAGCCTGCCCGCGTTTTCACTGGCGCAGAAACTTCACCTACTTTCATTGTATATACAGCAGCTTCCATTTCCGGAAATGACATTTGATAGCTGTTAAACCATCCAACATTGCCACCTTTGTCTGCAGATTGTTTATCGCCGGAATTCTTTGCAGCTTCTTCGAATGAAATTCCTGATTTTAATTTTGCCGCTGTTTCCATTGCTTTGGAAAGTGCATCTGCTTCTGCTTCTTTTCCGGATGCCGGAAAGAAAATATGACTGATATTAACATCGGTTTTCGAGCGTTCAAATTCTTGTTTTACCAGCTTTTCCAGAATGTTTTTATCAACATATGAATCCAGCAATTGCTTTTCATACATGGCTAACTCTTCTTTAAAACGATCGTTGGTATCAAGTCCCTGGCTGACAGCTTCTTTTACTTTTAATCTGAAATTGACATATAAACTAAGATAATCTTCCAGTGATTTTCTGCTGTAATCTGCTTTGTTGGTAAAATTATTTTTTTTATAAATATACTCAAACTCTGAAGTCTTAACTTTTGTATCTCCAACTGAAAACAACAAGTCGCCTTCAGCATACAATTGTATAGTAGCAGAAAATAAAGTTAAACAGAATAAAAGTAGAGCTTTTTGCATGTTTATTGATTTTAAACAAATTTATTCATTTTTATCATACTTTAATAAAGATAGTAAAAAGACTCTGTTTATTTAGTTAATTTTAACAAGAATTTAGAAATAGGTTTCACGCAAAGACGCAACGTTCGCAATGAAGATAAATGAATATAAAATTGGTTTCATGCTAATGCACCTGATATGCTAGAAAAAGCAGAAACGAAATAGAATTATACAATTAGCACTTTGGGTCTTTGGTGTTAAAAAACAATACAGAATGCGCAGAAAAAAAAGAAAAGAATATCCATTATTAGAAAATGTAGAAATTACAGCTATTGCTGCAGAAGGAAAAGGCCTTGCTAGAGTAGAGAATTTTGTCGTTTTTGTTGACAAAGCGATTCCCGGTGATATTATCGATGCAAAAATCATTCAAAAAAAGAAAGATTATGCATTGGCAGAAATCAGTGCTTTAATTAAACCTTCAGAAAAAAGAATTCCATCATTTTGCAAACATTTCGGCACCTGTGGCGGCTGCAAATGGCAACATGTAGATTATTCGTATCAATTGACATTAAAACAGCAAGTGGTAGAAGATGCCTTTCGCAGAATTGGCAAAGTGAAGCTCAAATCTATTGAACCAATATTGGGTTGTATTGAAACCATTTATTACAGAAATAAATTAGAGTTCACCTTTTCCAGTCGTGTTTGGCTGACGCGCGAACAGATTGACAGCGGTGAAACTTTTGACAGAAATGCATTAGGATTTCATACAGCAGGAAATTTTGCTTCTGTGCTACAAATTGACGAATGTTATTTGCAGGATGAAAAAGTAAATGCCATCAGAAATGCGGTTTATCAATTTGCCGTTAAGCATTCATATACGTTTTATAATTTAAAATTTCATGAAGGCTTATTGCGGAATTTAATTTTCAGAAGCACCACGTTAGATGAATGGATGGTGACACTATGTGTAGCCGAAAATGATATGGAAAAGATTGAGTTAATGATGAATTTTATCAACGATAATTTTCCGTTTATTACTTCCTTAAATTATATCATTAACACTAAAAAGAATGATACTATTTATGATCAGGAAGTGATTACACTTCATGGTAAAAATCACATAATTGAGCAACTCGGAAATGTCCGATATAAAATAAGTACAAAATCATTTTTCCAGACAAATAGCAGGCAGGCAAAATGCTTGTATGATATTGTAAAAGATTTTGGAAATTTTACGAAAGATGATTTGGTATATGATTTATATTGCGGTACCGGCAGCATTGCACTATACATTGCAAATGACTGTAAGAAAGTGGTTGGCATCGAGCAAATTCCTGATGCGATTGTAGATGCAAACTACAATGCTGAATTAAATAAAATTGATAATTGCATTTTCCATGCAGGTACTTGCGAAGATATTTTAAAAGAAGAGTTTATTGCTACGCATTCAACACCAGATATTGTAGTGGTGGATCCACCGCGTGCGGGTTTGCATGAGAAAGTAATCAACGTGTTGCTGGAAGCTGTACCGAAAAAAATCGTGTATGTAAGCTGCAACCCTGCCACACAGGCAAGAGATGTATTATTATTTTCTGAAAAATATGCTGTTACAAAATGCCAGCCGGTAGATATGTTCCCGCATACATTTCATATAGAGAATGTGATATTGTTAGAGTTGAAAAGTTAATCTCTTATTTCAATAAAGATTTCAGTTTCTTCAGCATCAGCTGATTGTTTTCTTGGGCGAAAGCACTTTTGATATCACGTTTCTCATCGTTGGTTAAATGCCAGCTCATGGAGGCTTTCTTGCGTTTCTTCGTTTGGTCGTAATTAAAATTCAGTACATTAATATCCGTTTTACTAGAATTCTCAAGATATGCCAGACTCACATCGGAATTATAATCCTGCAGCAAAATAAAATTATTAAAAATACTTCCCACCGGCGACAATAATTCCGACATATAGGTTTTCTTTTCATTCGCATCAAACTCACGTAATTTATTGTCTACACGTAATGTAATAAAAATAACGCCGCTTGTGTTAGCATCAATCCAGTCTTTAAACACACTATAAAAACGAGTTGAAACAGCCAATCCCGAATTTTCACGAATACCTGCATCCATGGCTTTTATCTCCGTATTGGTAGGCAGGTACACTGCCGGCATTATATATGGGTACGTTGCATTTGTACGTAAGGCATCTATAAAATTTAAATTACCGGCTCCATTATCTTTAAAGAAACGTGTAAACTCTATGGCATCTGTAGACATATCATCCACATATCCTTTAGAATTTTTTATGTATGGCTTTATCAAATAAGAAATAGGCTGCGGAGAAAAAAACAGAAAGCGCTGATCATTAATAATCGTGGCTCCAACAATCATCATGGGTATTTTTGCTGACTGCTCCGGTTTCTTATATGATTTCATTAACTTATCCAACGTATAATTCGTGTTTTCATTCAGCTGTTTATCGAACATATAAGCTCTGTCTTTTTTGTAACTGAACCCTTTGTAAGTATACGTTTGCCATGGATAAAAAATATCATTTGTAGCAATAGAAGTAGCCATCCCGTTCAGCAAATCTTTACCGGCATCTTCCAGATACAATGAATCCAGATAATTTATTTTTTCATGATTTTTTGAACGCAAATATAATTCCCTGAAATAAGCGGCACCAATCATACCACCTGAAGCTCCGGTCATTAAGATGGTATGGTCGAATAATTTTCTATTCGTTTGTTTTTCCAGTTCCTGTAACAAATGAAATGTCCAGTAGGTTGCTTTCAAGCCTCCGCCGGCAGTATTAATAAAAATGAGTTTAGGTTTTGTTTCTCCATATTTATTCAACACATTTCGATGCCAGTTATCCAGTATTTTACGAGTTGCTGCAATATCCGAATTCACCATTTCTTTATTCACTGCATTATTCACCGCTTCGTTATTGTACTCTATTTTTTTTGAAATATAATCCAGTCCATACAAATTATGTTTATATACTACCAGATCATACTGCGTCAAAATATTTAAAACAATAAAAAACCCAATAAGCACCATTGTACGCCAGGTACGGAACCAGTACGATGCAAATGAAAAAAATACCACAAATATGGAAAAGGTGAGAAATATGGCAGAACTCGCAGGCAATCTGAAAAAACGAATATCCATTAATTTGCCGAAAGCAATTAAGCCAATAATTGCCAGAAACTGAAACAGCAATGCATTTCTGTGATGTTGAAACAAAACTCTGTCTACTAACTTTCTATCATAAAAATCTACTTTGCGCACAAAGCTGATATTAAAAGGAAAACGCAGAAAGGTATCCACACGCCATTGAGTATGGTCGTTGTTATTTACCTGTAATATATCAAGCTTTATTCTTTTACCAATTAACGATTCTTTAGCTTTTTCAGTAAGTTTTCCTAAAAATGTTTCTACATTATGATTAAAAAATACAAATAACAAACTGGTGAAAATAACCATTAATAAATTTCCAGCCAGCAGTGCAAATACATTCAGTACAATTTTTCCTGCAGGCAACAAGGCTTCTGCATGCTGAAATTTCACCAACTGGATAATATAAATAACTGTAAATGTTAGCGGAATTAAACTGTTATTCAGGCAGAATTGCACAAACGGATTTACCAGCGATGCCAGAAATTCAAAACGGTAACTGTTCAGAACATAGAATGACATATTCCAGGCCATAAAAAAACCACCCATCGTAAAACCTACAATCAGAAAAGACAGAAAATTGACATTGCCCAGATATTCCGGATCCAGGAATAACAAAGGAATCCCGTAACTCGCACCAAAGAGCTGCAACACCGACATAAAAAGAATCATCCAGAATAATAAAACAAACAAATGTTTTTTGATGTGCAAAATCAGCAGTTGCAACGGGAAACTGTAAAAGGCATATCGCAGGTATTTAAAAACATTAGTTCGCACAGCTACAAATTACAGTAAAATAACAGCTAACTGAAAAAATTGTTATAAAAAAGTGTGCATTACTGAAACAAATAAGCACCGCAATCTGTCGGATTATTGGTTCTGGAAAAACCAAGTATGTCGACAGCAGGAAAACCGGATGTGCTGAAACTTCTGCAGGGCGAAGTTGCTTTCAGATTAAAATCATTCTTGAAGACATCTTTAAATTGCGGATCTTCATTTTTACAGTCAACAAAAACTGCCGTGTTTACCGGTGACTTTGTTTTCACCACACATTTTTGCAAGGATAAATTTACATCAAGCGGATTGTCGCTTAAATCATCTTCAACAATTTCTTCTTCCAGTGTGCCGTAGAGAATACAATTTTCAAAATCAGCCGTCGCTGCATCTGCAAACAGGTAATTGGTTTCATCCAGTTTGAAATAATCATTTATATAAAATGCAGGCTCTTTAGAATGTGAAATGTATGCACTGCTGCGTGCATAAAACGTGCAGTTCAAAAATTGATATTGTCCGCCATCATACAATCCCACTAAATTTTTTCCGCAATTATATACGAGTGTATTTTCAGCATAAATTTTACCTAAAAACCCGAACAAGCCGTAAAAAGCATGATTGTAAATCCTGGAATTTTTTATGGAAACTTCCGGGGCATTTCCAATACTCATGGATTGTAAGGCTGCGAGATTTGCTGCCGGATCATCGGATGTTTTTATGTTTCCGACGTTGACACCATACAGTGAATTTCGCATATTGAGATATTCAAGATTTCCGTTGCTGCCACGTAAAAAGAACAGTCCCGAATATTGTCCCGGAAAATCATCGTAAGCACGGTCTGCCACATCTTTATCTAAACGAACACCACGGAAAGTCACCATATGCGATGTGTCTGTGCCTGATACATTTAAACTTCCTTCGACCAACATGGCTGCGCCGCCGCCGAAATAGACATCACAACCGGCATTTATAGTCAGTGACGCTCCTGGTTTTATTTGCAGAAAATTTAAAATCACAAAAGGTAAGTCATCGTTCCAAATAGTGTTTGTTTCTATAGAATCTCCGTTAAAAAAATGAGCATTTTGTCCGTAGGCATTCAGTTGTACCTGCTGTGCAATGCCATTTGTTAAAACCTGCACGGAATCTTCTACTATAAATGGCAAGCTGGCTGCATTTGGATTTATGGTCACTTCAACAAAAACATAAATACTGTCTTTTGCAGGAATTTCTACATCGGTGAACGCCGTTCCTGCATCACCATCTACATTTATTCTGTAGGATGAAGCAGCGCCGCCTGCCAGTTTTATGCTGGATATTTTTACCGGTTGTTTTAAGGTGTTTTTTATGGTAAAAAACCTTGTGGTGGAACCCAATGTGGAAAATAACGTATCAAAAGTTAAGGTATCTGTAGAAAAACTAATTCCGGAAGTCGTATTGAATTGTTCTTTTTTGCAAGCAGTAGTAAACGCAAAAAGAAAGCAAACAACAACTAAAACCAGTAATCGGAAAAATCGGAAATTCATAATTCAAAGATAGTTTATTTCTTATTAATTATTTCATTGCTTAGCAGTCGGGCGGCTTTGAGCCTTCTGACTACTGCTACTTTGGTCAGACGACTCAAAGTCGTGCGACCAAAATAACTATAAACTACAAGCAACTGTTGCCACACTCACTTTACAATTTGCCTTTGACAAAATCGTTTGTGCACAGGCTTCCAAAGTAGCACCAGTAGTTAGCACATCATCTATTAATAGAATATGTTTATGTTCTAATGATTTTGGTTTTTTAATAGTAAATGCTTTTTCGACATTTTCCCATCTCTCAGTTCTTGTTTTTCTGGTTTGCGTTTCTGTATTTATATCTCTAATCACCGCATTCGTAATTACATCTAAATTTAAAACTTCACTCATACCTTCCGCAAATAACTCCGTTTGGTTATAGCCACGCAATTGTTGTTTTTTAGGATGCAAAGGCACCGGAATTATAGTATTAACGTCATTCAGGTATGGAATAT
>JBIKPT010000206.1:0-4523 GCA_044357355.1 Chitinophagales bacterium | reverse complement strand
CACTCGCAAAAATGAAATGGAATACGACTAACCGGGCCATGGGTGCTTTTCATCAGCAATATGATTTACTGTTAACTCCTACTTTAGGCATGAAGCCTTTCAAAATAGGTGCGTTGCAAAACAGTGCGGTGGAACAAATTGGCTTGCAGCTAATGAATGCTTTAGGCATTTCTTCTGTGGTAAAATATACCGGACTGATTGAAAAAACGGCAGAGAAAATTTTCGGTTGGATACCGTATGCGCCACTGGCGAATATGACCGGACAACCTTCCATGACGGTTCCGTTGCATTGGAGTCAAGAGAACTTACCGGTAGGTATAATGTTTACCGCACGTATGAACGACGAAGCAACGTTGTTTCGATTGGCTGCACAATTGGAACAGGCACAGCCGTGGTTTGATAGAGTGCCGAGTTTATAGCATAACGTCATTGCGAGGAACGAAGCAATCTGTTGAATCCTATGCTATTCCAACGTCAGTAGAAACTACTAATGAGACTCCACGTATTTTTTAAAATTATCTAAAATAGCCTGCCAGCCTGTGCGCTGCATATCGATTGGATTTTCATTTTCTGCTTCAAACGTTTCGGTGACAATAGTTTCGTTTCCATTTTCTGAAAAGGTTATACTTACTTTTCTGCCACCTTCTAATAGTATACGAAATTAATTCGTTGGTTTTTATTTCTTCGTAAATACCATTAAAATCAAACCCGAAGCTGCCATCTTTGGCTTACATTCTCGTAGTAAATTTTCCGCCAACCTGAAAATTATTTTCTGCGCGTGGTGCGTGCCAGCCATCAGAAGCAAAATACCATTGTGTGATGTGTTCCGGCAAAATCCAATAGTTCCAGACTTTATCTATGGGTGCGGATATGGTTGATATTTTTGTTTTCCATTTTATTTTTTTTAGTTGATGCACATGATGTTTATTAACATCGCATCTTCTGAGTTAAATAAATTTTGAGTATTTTCAAATATAGCGATAAGGAATGTTTTTAGCAAAAGATATTTCGGAAGTTAATTTATGTAATAAAAAACCGCACATCTTACAATGTGCGGTTTCCTTTATTATCATGCCACGATAATCGTGGAATGAGTTTACAACTTACGTTTTACTTCTACTTGCTCGAAGGCTTCTACGATGTCGCCAACATTGATGTCGTTGAAATTTTTGATTTTCAATCCGCATTCGTAACCTTTCACCACATCTTTCACGTCGTCTTTGAAACGTTTTAAGGATTCTAATTCGCCTGTGTGAATTACGATGCCGTCTCTGATGATACGTATCTTATTGTTTCTCGCAACACGACCATCCAGTACATAACATCCTGCAATGGTACCGACTTTCGTTACCTTAAATACTTCGCGTACTTCGATATTACCTACAATCTTCTCTTCAAACTTAGGCTCTAACAAACCTTCCATCGCTGCTTTGATTTCGTCGATTGCATCGTAGATGATGTTGTAGTATTTGATTTGAATATCTTCTTTTTCTGCCAGTGCTTTTGCATTCATAGAAGGACGAACCTGGAACGCACAGATAATCGCATCGGAAGCAGACGCTAACAAAACATCTGTTTCACTGATGGCACCTACACCTTTATGAATTACATTAATCTGAATTTCTTCGGTAGATAATTTCAGTAATGAATCTGCTAATGCCTCCACAGAACCATCCACGTCTCCTTTGATAATTAGATTTAACTCTTTAAAGTTTCCTAATGCCAGACGACGTCCAATTTCATCCAAAGTAATGTGTTTTTTCGCACGCATTCCCTGTTCACGAATAATCGTAGAACGTCTGTTTGCTGTTTCTTTTCCTTCGTCTTCGTCTTCGTACACTCTTATTTTATCGCCAGCTGTTGGTGCACCCAATAAACCTAATACCTGTACCGGTGCAGAAGGTCCGGCTTTCTCAATACGAACACCACGCTCGTTGGTCATCGCTTTCACTTTTCCAAAGTATTGTCCGGCTACGATAAAGTCACCTATTTGCAATGTGCCTTCCTGAACCATAATCGTAGAAACATAACCACGGCCTTTATCCAGCTGTGCTTCGATAACAGAACCAATAGCCGATTTATTCGGATTGGCTTTTAAATCCAGCATTTCAGATTCTAAAACGATCTTATCTAATAATTTATCGATGTTCAGTCCTTTCTTCGCAGAAATTTCCTGACACTGATATTTTCCACCCCATTCTTCCACCATGATATTCATCTGTGATAACTGGTTTCTGATGTTATCCGGATTTGCGCCTTCTTTATCTATTTTATTGATGGCAAAAATCATCGGCACTTCCGCTGCCTGTGCATGCGAAATTGCTTCTTTGGTTTGAGGCATGATGTTGTCATCAGCTGCAATCACAATAACGGCGATATCCGTTAATTTTGCTCCACGAGCACGCATTGCTGTAAACGCTTCGTGACCCGGCGTATCTAAGAAAGTGATGTGTTCGCCTTTAGCGGTTTCCACTTCGTAGGCACCGATATGTTGTGTGATTCCACCCATCTCACCGGCTACCACGTTGGCACTTCTGATATAATCCAGTAATGAAGTTTTACCATGGTCAACGTGTCCCATAATAGTAACTATCGGCGGACGTTTTACCAAATCTTCCGGTAAGTCTTCATATAATTCTTCTTCACTGTCTTCATCTGCCAAATTGATAAACTGCGCTTCGTATCCGAATTCACTTGCTACCAATTCTATTACTTCAGCATCTAAACGCTGATTAATGGAAACGAATACACCTAAACCCATACAAGAACTAATAACTTGTGTTGGAGATACATCCATTAATCCGGCTAACTCACTAACGGTGATAAACTCTGTTAATTGTAATACATTGGTTTCTACGTTTTCTCCTTCTGCACGAACAGCATGGTCATCACGTTTTGTTTTTCTGTATTTAGAACGGTCTGATTTTCCTTTCGTTCCCTGCAGTTTAGCCATGGTAGAACGAATCTTATCCTGTATTGCCTTTTCAGAGATTCCTTCTTTCGATGTTTCAGGCGGTTTTGGTCCGCGTCGTGTATCATGTCTCGGGCCACCAGGTCCACCTGTACCGCCTGGTCGGGCTGGTCTGGTATCCTTACTTGGCTCAAATTTTTTGATGTCTACTTTATTCTGAACAATACGTGCACGTTTCTGGCTGGCGTCTCTTCCTTCTTTTAATTTTTCGCGTTCTTTATCACGTTTTGCTTTTTCTTCATCGCGATAAATTTCTTCCGGACGACGTTCTGCTTTAATTGGTAATTCTATTTTACCTAAAATTTTAGGTCCTGAAAGTGTTTCTATTTTTGCTCTGACAAAATCATCCGATGATTTATTTACTTCAACAACTTTGTCTTTCGTTTTTTCAACCGCCTTTTCCTCAATAACTTCTTTCTGCTCTGTAACCGGTTTCTCCGTTATTTCTACTTCTTCTTTTTTCGTTGTCTCTTTTGGTAGTTCAACTTCGGCAACTACTTCTACTTTTTTCTCTTCTGTTTCTTTCTTCTTTTTAGGTTTGTCGAGATCAATTTTTCCTAAAATTTTAGGACCTTCTACTTCGTGTTTAACCGCAGTAATTTCCTCTTCTTTCTTTACTTCTTTAACCTCGACTTTTTCGACCACTACAACTTTAGGCGCTTCTTTAAGCGCTTCTTTGATAGTAATTTCTTCTTCTTTTCGTTTGCCGATATTAATCTGTTCGGCTTTTTCTCTTGCAACGATATCACTTCTGAAATCACGCAAAAGGATGTCGTACTGCTCTTCTGTGAGCTTAGTGTTTGGTGTGCTGGCAACATCTTTAAAGCCTTTTGAATGCAGATGGTCTACAATTGTAGATATACCAACATTCAGTTCTTTTGCTGCGCTCGCTAATCTTGTAATTTTCCCTTCGGACATAATTTTTATTTAGTCAATGGTCAATGGACAGTAGTCAATGGAAATAGTATTACTAATGACCAAAGACTGACGGCTAATGACTTTTCATGTTATTCAAACTCTGATTTTAAAATCTTTATCACATCATCAATAGTTTCTTCTTCCAAATCTGTTCTTCGCACCAATTCATCTCTATCCAGATCCAACACAGATTTTGCCGTGTCGCAACCGATTTTCTTGAATTCATCGATGATCCAGCCTTCGATTTCGTCAGAGAATTCATCTAAATCCACGTCGTCTTCAATGGCTGTATCGGTATCTCTGAATACATCTATTTCATAACCGGTTAATTTACTGGCCAACTTAATATTGAAACCGCCTTTTCCGATGGCTAAAGAAACCTGATCCGGTTTTAAATAGACAGATGCACGTTTTTTTACATCGTCTAACGCAATACCTTCAATTTTTGCCGGTGTTAAAGAACGCTGCAATAATAAATTGATATTTGCTGTATAGTTAATGATGTCAATATTTTCATTTCTCAGCTCTCGCACGATTCCGTGAATACGGGAACCTTTCATACCGACACAAGCACCAACCGGATCAATTCTGTCGTCGTAAGATTCTACGGCAACTTTTGCTCTTTCGCCTGGCT
>JBIKPT010000055.1:0-15646 GCA_044357355.1 Chitinophagales bacterium | reverse complement strand
CAGGTTTTTGTAACCGATAATGTTGGCGAAATTGTACCGGAATATTTGACTTTATTACATGGTGTCATTGATTCACCGGATATTCCATTAAACGTATCGCGTTCTTATTTACAAAGTGATGGAAACGTAAAAAAAATCAATCAGCATATCTCTAAAAAAGTATCCGATAAATTGCAGGAAATCTTCAACAGCGACAGAAAACAATTTGAAGAAAAATGGAGCGACATTGGTTTGTTTGTGAAATACGGCATGATCAGCGAAGAGAAATTTTATGAAAGAAGCAACGGTTTTGCTTTGTTTCCAACTACAGAAAACACGTTTTATACATTCGCAGAATTAAAAGAAAAAATTGCACCCAATCAAACTGATAAAGACGGCAATTTAGTGGTGTTATACACATCCGATGAAGAAGAACAACACAGTTATATTGTGCAGGCAAAAGAACGTGGTTACGAAATAGTGAAGATGGATACGATGATAGACAACCACTTCATTCAACAGGTTGAAATGAAAAACGAGAAAACACAATTCAAACGTGTAGATGCTGATATCGTTTCCAATTTAATACCTAAAGAAGAAGAAGCGGTTTCTGTTTTATCTAAAGAACAGGAAGAAAAGCTAAAAACGTTGTTTGAAACTACGATTGAAAAAACAAAAGCAGATATTGAACTAAAAGCATTATCGCCAACTGATGCGCCGATTGTGATAACACGCAATGAGTTTATGCGCAGAATGATGGAAATGCAAAAAATGGGTGGCGGCTCGCCATTTATGTTTGGCGGCATGGACGAAAAACTGAATTTAGTCATCAACACCAATCATCCAATCAATACCAAGCTGCTGGAAGAAGATACGGCACATCAGGAAAAACACATCAGACAATTATACGATCTGGCGTTGCTTTCGCAAAACATGCTGAAAGGTGAAGCATTGACGAAGTTTGTACAAAGAAGTTTTGAGTTGATATAATACAAAAACACCTTCAAGGCCTTAAAACCCTTGAAGGTTTAAGTCATATAATTTTACAACGAAACTTTTTTCGGTTTTTTAACGTTATAAAATAAGTTAAATTCTTAATTTTAGTCCATGTTTCGTTTCTTTAAATACATCGTCTTATTTGTATTGGGTTATAAAGTTCTGAAAATGCTGTTTGCTCAAACGCAGCCACAGCAAAAAGTACCGCAAACACCACCAAAGTCAAATATCAACTCCGACAACCGTCAGCAAAATACTACTGCAGCACCACAAACAAAGTTCAGTGATGCAGAAGTTATCGATTACGAAGAAGTCAAATAGCAGTATTTAGCAGTAAGTGATAAGTAGTAAGTAAAATATCGTAATTTACATTCTCAAATTATCTCATCCTCAAATTTTATAATTAAAAAATCATGAGTCTCGATCAAAATATTAATAACGAATTGAAAGACGCAATGCTTTCAAAAAATGAAATTAAGCTACGCACCATCAAAGCTATCAAAGCAGCCTTTTTAATTGCTAAAACGGAAAAAGGCGCTACCGGTGAAATCACGGCAGAACAGGAAATAAAAATATTGCAGAAATTATTCAATCAGCGCAAAGAATCGTTCGATATTTTCACCAAGGAAAACCGTCCGGAACTTGCCATCCGCGAAAAAGAAGAAATGGATGTTATCGCCTCTTATTTGCCAAAACAAATGAGTGATGACGAATTGAAAAACATAGTGCAGGCAACCATTGCAGAAACTGGTGCAACATCCGTAAAAGATATGGGAAAAGTAATTGGCTCTGTTTCTAAAAAAGTCGCAGGTCAGGCAGAAGGCGCTCGTATTTCTTCTTTAGTAAAAGAATTATTAGGAGCGTAATTTTTTAGCAAGCTAAAAATTATGTCTTTTCTACTTTTAGAATATTTTTTTAATTAGACCTATTTACTTAAACAATCTTATACATATATAGAATTCAGCTTCTTTCATTTTTTCTATGTAACTATGTGTTTTATATATTATGCAGCATTTCATTTTTGATTTAGACGGCACCATCACCAATCCGCAACCGGGCATTGTTGGCGGTTATCGACACGCATTTACACAATTAGGGTTTCCAGACAAAACAGAGGAAGAGCTGGTTGCCTTAATCGGACCACCGCTGAAATATGTATTTTCTAAAATCTATGGCTTTTCAGAAGAAGATGCTGTCTCAGGCGTACAACATTACCGAGATTATTATTATGGTCAAGGAGGTATGTATGATGCCATAATTTTTGATGGCATGAAAGCATTATTTCAATCTTTAAAAGATAAAAACAAGACACTGCATATTGCCACCAACAAAGGACTGCATGTAGATAAAATTCTGGAATACTTTGGCGTGTTGGAATTCTTTACCAACATCGAACACTATAACGAAGAAAAAAACGTGTTGAACAAAGAAACGATGATTGAAAATATTTTGCTGAAAGAAAATATAAAAGACAGAAGCAAAGTGGTAATGATTGGCGACAGAGAGCACGATTTAGGTGCTGCCAGAAAAGTCGGCGTTCAGGCCGTTGGTATTTTATATGGTTTTGGAAATAAAGAAGAACTGGAAAAATGTCATCCAAAATGCCTGGTAACTACTGTAGCTGAATTACATCAGGTTTTACATGAACTCTAATTAAAAAAAAACTGATGTTGTATTATAAATACGCCGGCTCCTGCCAAAAAGCCTAAAAAAGCCAATCCGGCAATACGCTTGAGATACCAGAAGAATTGAATGTTTTCCATACCCATGGCCGCCACACCGGCAGCAGAACCAATAATTAAACAACTACCTCCGGTTCCGGCAGCATATGTTAAAAACAACCAGAAAGAATGGTCGGTTGGGTACATATCTAAGTTATACATACCTTGCGCTGCGGCTACCAGTGGCACATTATCTACTACAGAAGATAACAAGCCGATACACATTACAATAACAGATTCATTGCCAATTTTTAAGGTTAACCATTGAGCCAAAGAAGCAAGCAAACCTGCAGACTGCAAAGCAGAAATACTGATTAGAATTCCAAGAAAAAACAAGATACTTGGCGTGTCAATTTTTCTAAGTGCATGTAAAACAGAAAGATTGTTTTTATCCATTTCATCTTTTTCGTGATGAATAATTTCTGTCAATACCCACATTACACCTAGACCAAACAACATACCCATGAATGGTGGTAAATGCGTTATAGTTTTAAAAACTGGTACAAACAGCAAAGCACTTAATCCTATAAAAAATACAGCAGTGCGTTCAAAAGCGGTACTGTTTGTCTTGTCATCATTGTCTTCAGATGCTTCTACCGTTCCTTTCATAAAAAATGAAATGATGATTAACGGAAGCAAAAGACAAACCAAGCTCGGCAAAAACACTTGTAAAATTAAATTTGCGGTGGTTACCTGGTGCCCGATCCAAAGCATAGTAGACGTAACATCGCCAATAGGACTCCAGGCACCACCTGCGTTGGCAGCAATAACAGTCATACCTGCAAAAAACAATCTGTCTTCTTTATCTTTTATTATTTTTCGTAATAAAGAAACGATAACTATGGTGGTGGTTAGATTATCTAAAAATGCTGAAAGAAAAAACGTTACTAAGCTAATTATCCATAATAAAATGCGTTTATCATTGGTTTTAATTCTGTCTGTAATAATTTGAAAACCATCGTGAGCATCTATGAGTTCAACAATTGTCATTGCACCCAGTAAAAAAAACAAGATGCCTGAAATATCACCCAAATGTTCATTTAAGTGGTGCACCACTTCTTGTTTGTCCTCTTGAAAAAATATATAAATTGTCCAGCACAAAACACCCGTAAGCAGAGCACTTGCCGCTTTATTTATTTTTATAAAATGTTCCGTTGCAATCGCAATATATCCAAGAATAAAAACAAGAATGAGCAATAGATTCATCTAACTAAAATTTGATAAAGCAATTTTTCAAAGGTAAGTATTTAAATTTAAATTGATAGTAAACATGGTTTTGAAAGCAACGCCAGCACAATTAGTTGATACAATTCTAAAAAGGGTTTTTATATGCATTATTTACTTGAAAATCAATCGGCATTTCTGTATTTGTTTTTATAAGAACTATATTAAAAATTTGTACGTTGTCAATTAATATCCGCATGAGTCATATACTTGGTGTTTCATTTCTGGCAGGAATTGGATTTACCATGTCTTTGTTTTTTACAGCATTATCTTTTAATCATCCTGAAAATGCCAATATTGCACGACTGGCTATAATTATCGGCTCCACATTATCTTTAGTTTGTGGATTGCCATTTTTAAATGTTGTGATGAAAAAGAAATAATACTCTATAATTTTAAATCTTTTACCTTATCAATTTTTTGATTTATAATTTTTAATTTTATCTTCATAATTATGAATAAAAATATTCTTATTACAGGCGGAGCCGGATTTGTTGGTTCTTCAATGGCTTTACAGTTAAAAGCAAAATATCATACATACGAAATTTACGTACTAGACAACCTAAAAAGACGAGGTTCTGAATTAAATATTCCGCGTTTAAAGTCGGCAAATATCCATTTTATACATGGCGATATTCGCAATAAGGAAGACTTTGACGGACTGCCTAAGATTGATTGTATTCTGGAAGCAAGTGCTGAACCATCTGTACTTGCCGGTATAAACAGCACTCCTGATTATCTAATTAACACCAATCTGTCCGGCACAATAAATTGCCTTAACTTTGCTGTTAAAAACAAATCCGATTTTATTTTTCTTTCTACTTCAAGAATATATCCGGTTGAACGTATTGAATCTATCAATTATCACGAAACGTTAAGCCGTTTTTCAATAAATGAAAAACAGTCATTTAGCGGCATCTCAGAGAAAGGATTAAATGAAAATTTCCCGCTGGATGGCTATCGTTCATTATATGGAACGACAAAGTTAGCTTCTGAATATTTCATTCAGGAATACAAACAATTCTATGGATTAAAAACGGTCATTAATCGTTGTGGCGTTTTAACAGGCCCTTGGCAAATGGGAAAAATTGACCAAGGTGTTGTTGTGCTATGGATGGCAAAACATTTTTGGAAACAACCACTCAGTTATATTGGATATGGAGGCACTGGAAAACAGGTCCGAGATATGTTGCACACAGATGATTTATTCCGATTAATTGACTGGCAGATGCACCATTTAGAGGAAATTAACGGAGAGATTTTTAATGTAGGCGGTGGCACAGAAATTAGTCTTTCTTTACAAGAAATGACCGTATTGTGCGAACAAATAACAGGTAATACAATAAACATTGTTCAAGTACCAGAAAACCGGACAGCTGACATACGGATTTACATTACTGACAACTCAAAAGTAACGGCAAAAACAGGCTGGAAGCCACAGATTTTACCGGAACAAATCTTCAGAGAAATTTATATTTGGATTAAAGAGAATGAACAGCAATTAGCTGGCATTTTAAAATAAGCATTGTTGATGAAATTAAGCGTAGTAATTCCGGCGTACAACGAAGAAGAGAGTTTGCCTGAAACTTTAAAAACACTCTACAAAACTTTAGTTCAGGAAAATATTGAACATGAAATTGTAGTAACAAACGATAATTCTACAGATAATACTTTAAAAGTATTGGAAGAACTACAGAACGAAATTCCGTCTTTAGTATTTTATACAAATGCAGGTCCAAATGGCTTTGGCTATGCTGTTCGTTATGGATTAGATAGATTCACAGGAAATTATGTGGCAGTGATGATGGCAGACTTATCAGATGATCCAAATGATTTTGTAACCTATTACAAAAAAGCAATAGAAGGAAATTATGATTGTGTATTTGGATCTCGTTGGGTAAAAGGTGGAACTGTAATAGATTATCCCTGGTTGAAAAAAGTTATAAATCGCATTGCCAATTTTATTGTTAAAACTGTTTTCCGATTTAAATATAATGATTGCACCAACGCTTTCAAGCTTTATAAAAAAGAGACCATTGTTGGTTTAAAACCATTTTTATCACCTCATTTTAATTTGACATTGGAATTGCCATTGAAAGCAATTGTGAGAGGTTATACCTACACCGTAGTTCCTAACTCTTGGACAAACAGAAAATATGGTGAATCTAAATTGAAAATTAAAGAAATGGGCAGCCGTTATTTATTTATATTGATGTATTGCTGGATTGAAAAACAGTTTGCAAGAAGTGACTTCAAAAAGAAAGACTAGCTGGTAATAATTTACTAACTAAAAATGTTTTGATTATAATTGTAAAACTTATTCTTTAACTTTTATAATTCTAAATTATAATTCTTGGGTTGTAAAAACACACTTCACATTCATAAACTACTCACGATAATTATCTTTAGCGTCTGCTATTGCAGTGCATTTGCAAAATACAAACCGGTGTATTCCTATCCGTCTAAATTTGGCATGGATGCGCATTTGCAAATTGGCAAAGTTTGGAAACATACTACTAATTTCCGGCCTACTGTAAACGGACCCAGCTATTGCGGAGACATTAATATCTTCAAACAAACAGACGGCAGTAAAGCGTGGCAAAAGAAACTGCATTATCCTGAAATTGGCGGCGGAGTATTCTTTGTTATCCATCACGACAGAGACACCATTGGAAATGCTTTTGCAGCATATGTCTATTGGAAATATGCAATACTTCGTACAAAAATCATGGATTTTAATTTAAAAATGGGTATAGGTTTGGCCTATGCAACCAAGAAATTTATAAAGAATGAAAATGAAGTAAACAATGCCATTGGCTCTAACATAAACGCCTATATTCAATTGCGCTTCGGACTGGAATGGAAGATTGCAAAGCCGTTGCGGCTCGTGACAGCATTTACTTACAATCATTATTCTGACGGTGCGGTAAAATTGCCCAACCTGGGTATTAATACGATGACAGGAACGGTTGGTCTGATTTATTATCCGAATATTGAAAAATATAAACTGGTGATGCGTCAGGATTCGTTCAGTAAAAAACCAACCTATAAAAATGAACTATTTGCCAGAGCCACCGTCGGATTTTTAGATGTCATAAACAACCTGATTCCTGAGAAAACGTATTTGATGCAATCTACCAGCATTGGATATACGCGTTACCTGAATATCACAAATAAATTGAGTGCATCTGCTAATCTGGAATTTAATTTTGGCGAGCCTTATGTTTATGTCAACACGTTGGTATCGGAAAACAAACTGCTTAAAAAAGCAGCCACCAATTTAAGTGTCAGCATCAGCGATGAAATTTTAATTGGCCGTGTAGCAATGCATTTGGAAGTAGGTGCTTATTTATATCACACCTACAGGCTTCCTTTGCCTGTCTTTTTTAAGATTGGAGGAGTTTGTTACCTACCGGAAATGGGCAAGCAGAAACGTGGACAAATGATGTTACTCGGCAACGTAAAAGCGCACGGTGCAAAAGCACAGTTAGTAGAAATGGGTACCGGTGGAACATGGAAGTTTTAGGAAAATTAAATATTACACAACAGCTCCAAATTCTGGCCTTTGAGTTGTTTTTTGGTGAGCTCGTAGTTTTTGGTGAAGCCTAAGATAAAGCCACCACCGCCTGCACCGCAGAGTTTTAAATAATATTCACCGCTGTCCAGTCCGCGTTTCCACATCTTATTAAACAACTTCGGTATCATCGGTTTGAAATGCTCAAACTGGAATTTAGATAACAACTTCATATAAGCAAACAAAGTTTCCTTGTCGCCTTCTAAAAAAGCCTGTATACAGTTATTGGCAAATGGTTTCAATTGTTTGTCTACGAACTCGCGGAACGTAGGTTCTTCCATGCGCTGCATGTAGTATTTCACCAGCGGTTCCGTACTTCTGCTGATGCCGGTATCTATCAGGAAAATCGCACCTTTTCCAAGGCTGTTCATTTCCACTTTCACCGGTTCCACACCATTCTTTCCATTAATCAGCAATGGTAAATTCAAATAACAAATCAGCGGATCCACACCGGAACTGCTGCCATGAAAATGAGATTCCAGTGTTGCTAAAATAGATTTCAGTTCTAAAATCGTTTCCTTATTTGGTGCGTCGTCTATTGTAATTTTATTGTTGGTATATTTTCCATACACAGCTGCCACTAAAGCGCCACTGCTTCCTACGCCAAATCCCTGCGGAATAGACGACTGGAAATACATACCATTTGCAATATCTTTCTTAAAAGTCTCAATATCAAAGTCAATATTCAGCTTTTTTGTATCCAGTAAATGTTGAATGTAAGTGGCAAATTCTACCAGATGATCGTTGGATTCTGAAACGAATTGCTCGTTCATCTCGTTGGCATCAAACGTCAGCTTTCCGTTAAACTCGGTGTACGGCAAGGTCAGTCCCATAGAATCCTGAATGATGCTGTATTCTCCGAAAAGAAGAATTTTTGAGTTAAAAGATTGCTCGTTTTTCATATACTAAATCCCTAATGGAATTTTATTTAAATTTAACCGGTCCTTTTCCGACCTGATCATAAATAACTTTGCCTTGCTCACAATACACTAACAGTTCTTGTTGAATAAATGTTTCCACTTTTCCGGCATTTTCTTCATCATACAACAAATGAACATTCGGTCCGGCATCCAACGTGAAGTACAAAGGTACACCTTTTTCGGTACGGTAGGTTTTTATTAAATCAATAATTTTCAGCGTATTAGGTAACATCAGCATATACGATGGCGTGGAACACATCATCAATGCATGCAATGTAAGCGCTTCATTCTCAACTATTTCTCCAAATTTATCCAGATTTCCGTCTTTCAGGCTTTCTACAAGTTCCGTAAGATGCGTTTCAGCTTGTTGGTAGCGACTTTCGGCAAACGGGTTGCCATCCATCAGTGCGTGTCCGGCACGGCTGGATACTGATTTTTCATCAGAAGAAACGATTAAAATGGCATCTTTAAAGGTTTTAAAAACAGGATGAACCGTATCGTGAAATGGAATTCCATGTTCATTGCTGGAAAATGGAATATTAGTATGTTTGCCCCAAACGGACAAATAAGGAAATAAAGAACGGCAGGCACTGCCTGAGCCGAGACGAGCTATCATACTGGCTTTTTCAAAAAACTCGTGTGGTCTTAATCCACCATCCAATGCATTCTCAATATCTGTTAAACACAATGCCAATGCTGCCATAGACGATGCCGAACTGGCAATGCCTGTAGAATGCGGAAAGGAATTAGAGGAGTTGATTTCCAGCGAAAAATGAGGCAGAAACGGAAAATGCGGAATGATGCTTTCCAGAAATTTTTGGATTTTATCGGCAAATTTTGGATTTTCCTGTCCTTCAAAAAGAAATTTCAAATCGATATTCTTGCTGCCATCCGTTTTGGCAACATACTTTACGGATGTTTCGGTAAAGGCATTATTTAAGGTAAAGCTTATGGATGCGTTTCTCGGCAATTGATTGCCGTATTTTCCCCAATACTTTACAAGTGCAATATTAGAGGGCGCTCGCCAGGCTGTTTCGCCTTGTATATTTTTAAACGGATTAGACATTGGTAGAATTTGAGATTTGAGATTTGAGATTTGAGATTTTATTCTCAGTTCTCATATCTCACTTCTTGTTATCAGATACTACAAACCATTAATAGAAATCCCAAATACAATCGGGTTCATTTTGGGTCCCTTTCCGGTAGAAAATGCTCCGCCGATTGAGTAATAACCAAATAAACTAACCGGTCCGTAACCACCACGAATCATGGGTCCGTAACGCAATCTGCTCATGTTTGCTACCTTAATATCCTTAATCGTTACATTTTCTCCGTTGGTGCCTCTGTTCGGATCTTCTCCTTTATATTTCCATTTGCTGCCTATCAGGAAGCCAAACTTAAATCCGACTGCAATTTTCCAGGACATGCCTGTTTTTTTATTAGGCGTGGAACGATATCTGAATTCAATCGGAATATCGATATACGTCATATTTAATTTAGAATTTTTGGATGAGATAGAATCACCAAGTGGCACAAAACGGGTGATGGTATCATAATGCCAGGTCATTTTGTAATTCTTAAAATAGTAGTTCTCTGAACCTACTCCAATTCCCGGTGCAATACTGAAGTGTTGTGGTTTGGTTTTTTTACCTAACACCAAATCATACATAAAATAGACATTGACACCTCTGTTAAAGCCGCTTAGTTTAAAATCGTTCGGCACTGTAACACCACCATCTTTCTTTACGATGGCATTCATCAGACATAATTCGATGACCAATCTGTCTTTTGCTGAGGTGATTCTTTTTTTAACCTGTGCAGATATTCCTTTGGGACCGGTTAAACCTGGTGAAGTTGCTTTTGTGGTTACTGCTTCCTGAGGTGGTGCAATAGAATCTTGGCCTAATACAGCACCGATAGAACAAAAAGCTAATAAAAAGCTCAAAACAATTTTATACATACATCAATTTTCTTATTAATAATAGTGTGATTCCAACTTCCGCCATTCAGCACGGAAAGAACTGCAAAAATAAGATTAATATTGGTTGAGAGTGTGAATTAACCTTTATTAATTAAAATATGATAGGCAAATCGTAGTATCTGTTAAATATATTAGTAGCGAAAGACACCATAAACGAATTACTCTTTAGCGTCTTTGCCGCAGCTAAATCCGTCGTGTATTTCCTGAACTGCAGTTTTCCTTCCACCACCATGTTTATTTTCGGATTGATGATGAAGCCTGCTCGAATGTCGTGATCGATAACTTTGTATGGAAATCCGTTTTGAATTCTCACATTGGTGGTATTGCTTGCTAAAGATGCAATATCCAGAATATTATTGCCGAAATTCTGATTGATGGCTGAATCAGCGGCGGATTGAATAAACGACATTTTATAAGATGTATAAAAACGCTTATACTGGTAATTCACCATAACGAGCAACTCATTAAAATTAGCACCCATTGGATGACCCAGTGACTGATTGTAGTGTGAATAGCCGATTGCGGTATCTTCACCCTGAAAGCTGAAAGGACGAACGCTGTTGTATTCTGCCTGAAAATTCAGGTTTTTTACACCACCCACATCAAAGTATTTGACACCAGCCTGCCAGCCCATTCTTCTGTCAACGGTGTTTTTCTTCCCGTATTTATTAATCATAAATTGTCCGTAGAGCACTACATATTTCGGACAGGTTACTTTTAGATTCAGACCGTAAATCTTAGTGGTATTGTCGTCCAGTTTCTTTTGAAAAGCTCTTGCTCCAATTAATGGATTCAGGAAATTATAGTCAAAGAAATTATTGCCCTTCGGTGTTGTTCTTCTCCAGGTGATTCCTTCAAAAACGCCTATTTGCAGAAACTTTGCCGCGTCTATACTGAAATAATTGAAGTTGGCCAACTTACGCGGAAAACCTTGACCAAAGTCGTTGAAATTTCTTAAATTATCGATTAATTCTGCATAGATTGCCGTGTATTTGATTCGCCACACATTGGTGGTAAATTGCAAATACGGATACGTATAAGCATTATCAGACAAAAATAAAGAACGATAGCCATCGCCGATAAAGTGCTTTCCGTTGCCTACCTGAATATTAAACTGTTTTACCGGTGAATAGGAAATATAGGCATTGATGCTGGAAAAATCCAATCCTTGTTTGCCTCGGTTTCTTATGTTTCCTTCGCCGGGAACCACACCGGTTTGTGCATTGTATATATTTACATAGGTTGGAAATTTGCCAACGGTATTTAAAAATGCGGTATAAATGGTAACTTTTTGTCCGATGTCAGCGCGCAGCTCCAACCCTTTTAAGTTATAGCTCAACAATTTTTTAGATGCCAGATCATACCCGAACCCGATGTTTAAAATGGGATTCAACACTACATGTACTTTTCTTTTTTTATAGGCTTTATCGTATATATTATCTTCGTAAAACACAGAATCTTTTGCCAGGATTTTTCCGTAGTGTTTTATATAACCATCCTCATCAAATTCAAGCATATTTTCATAACCTATTACATTTACGAGTTTGCTGAACCAATTGGTATGCGGCACTCGCTGAAAATGCTGTACAGTATCCGGATAAACAAACTTATAGACTTCGGCTGCATTATATGGCTTTACGGCAGAATGAAAGGAAGCCTTATCCCATGCATTGAGTGACTTCTCATAACTGAGTGTCATATTTCTGTTAAGTGGTAAATTTTCTTGTTGTGCCTGAGCAAAAACAGCAGAAGATAACAGCAGCAGTAAGAGTAAGTAGTTGTTAGAATGCATTTTCTTCACCTCGAATCATATTGATAATAGTCATAATAATAATCTTGACATCCAGTCCGAAACTCCAGTTTTCTATGTACCAAACATCTGCACGCACTCTTCCTTCCATATCATTTACGTCCTTCGTTTCTCCGCGATATCCGTTTACCTGTGCCCAACCGGTGATGCCTGGTTTCACCAAATGCCGAACCATAAATTTATCAATAATTTTGGAATATTCTTCTGTGTGCTTCAACATATGTGGTCTTGGGCCAATTACAGACATCTGACCGAAGAATACATTGATGAATTGCGGCATCTCATCCAGGTTGGTTCTACGAAGCAATTTACCAATCGGTGTAATACGCTGGTCGTCTCTGGTAGCTTGTTTGTAATGTGCATCACTGTTGATGTACATGGTACGAAACTTGATTACTCTAAATGACCTGTTTTTGATGCCGGAACGTTCCTGAATAAAAAAGACTGGTCCTTTTGAACTTAGTTTTATAATCAGCGCAATCAGCGGTATAAACCACCATAATACGAAAATGAATACCAACACAGAAAACCCGATGTCGAATAATCTTTTTATAAAACGGTTGACAATATTTTCCAGCGGTTCATTTCTTAACGTCATCACCGGAATCTGTCCGTAATAATCTATTTCTACTTTATTTAAGTGATGTGTAAGAAAACGGGACAAATCCGGTACTATTTTTACACGAATTAAATTTTCATCGCAAAACTCTATAATTTCCTTAATTCGTTCTTCTTCCTGATAAGGCAACGCACAAAACAACTCATCTATCTGGTGTTGTCTTGCATACTTTTTGGCATCTTCCACATTTCCCAAAATGTGTTTTTGTATTTCAGGTTTATATTTTTTCGGATCGTCGTCATAAAACCCTAAAAACTGATATCCATATTCAATTTTATGCTCCAGCATGTTTTTAAATTCCTGTGCCGTATCACCTGCACCGATAATCATTACTTTTCTGTTGTTAAAGCCTCTGGCTCTGTAAATACGAACGATTTTGATAAAACCGAATCGCCATATAGTTGTAAAAAATAACGCTGTAACATATGTTATCATCAGCACCTCTCTCGATAATTTAAATGTTTGATTAAAATCCTTGAAAATTACGATATAAGAAAATGACAATAAGATTTCGAAGAAAAATAGCCTTAATAATGCAGACAATAATGTAAAGAAACGTGTGTTTCTATACATATCAAAAGTACCGGAGAGCTGTGCAGCAAATAAATAAATGATATTCAGGTAAATCCAAAGTTGCAGATACTTCGTATCAAACATAAACCTGAAATTCCAGCTAAAAATATGACCAATTACATACGATACATTTAAGATGAGCAAATCACCTAATGCATGTATCAATACGTATAAATTGGTTATTCTTTTTTTCATCTTTACATTTAGCCTTCCGGATTTCAGTCAATTCTTCCAGCATTCCGGCTGTCAGAATTACTTCATTATTAATAATCATCTAAACTAAAAAAATGTTTACGGCATTTTTTGTTCCAACCAAAACTTCCTGTTATTAATAGTTGTATATTTCTTCAAATACGTTGCAAAAATACAATTCTGCTCTCACTCAACACATTAAATAATACTTCAAATTATCTATTCTTGTAAAAATACACCAGAAACATTAAAAGAGTTTATCAAACCTTGTTTTCTTATCAAATTAATTCACTATTTAGCTAATTATAAGTACCTATTTATCACTGTGATAAGTATTTTTTTGAAGTTTGTGTATATTTTTTTACAGAGTTTTTATGGAATTTACTTCGTTTCGGTATCTTAATAGTATAAATTTGTTAATCGAAAATTCAGAATCATTATGAGCAAAGAAGAAAAAGCAGCAAAAGAAGCACCGAACGAAAAAGCGAAAGCGCTTTTATTAACCTTAGAAAAACTTGACAAGCAATACGGTAAAGGTACCGTGATGAAATTAGGAGATAACAGCATTGTAGAATCTGAAGTGGTTCCTACGGGTTCGCTAGGGTTGGATTTAGCACTAGGAATCGGCGGATTTCCTCGCGGAAGAATCATTGAAATCTACGGACCTGAATCTTCCGGTAAAACGACATTGGCAATCCATGCCATTGCAGAAACACAGAAACGTGGCGGCGTTTGCGCAATTATTGATGCGGAACACGCATTTGATAAAAAGTATGCAGAATCGCTTGGCGTAGATACAGACAACCTCTATATCACTCAACCGGACGACGGTGAGCAAGCGTTGGATATTGCAGAACAACTCATTCGCTCAGCTGCTATCGATTTAGTGGTAGTGGATTCAGTGGCAGCATTGGTGCCGCGCAGCGAAATTGAAGGAGAAATGGGCGACAGTAAAATGGGCTTGCATGCACGTTTAATGAGTCAGGCAATGCGTAAATTAACCGGTGCTATCAGCAAAACAGACTGCAGCTGTATTTTTATTAATCAATTGCGTGATAAAATCGGCGTGATGTTTGGTTCTCCGGAAACTACTACCGGTGGAAACGCTTTGAAATTCTATGCATCTATCCGTTTGGATATCCGTCGTGCAGGACAAATCAAAGACAAAGAAAACAATGTGATTGGTAACAATACAAAAGTGAAAGTGGTGAAAAACAAGTTAGCACCGCCTTTCAAAGTGGCTGAGTTTGATATTATGTTTGGAAAAGGTATCTCAAAAGAAGGAGAAATTGTAGACATAGGTTCTGAATTAGGCATTTTACAAAAAAGTGGTGCCTGGTATAGCTACGAAGGTCAGAAAGTTGGCCAAGGTCGCGATGCGGTGAAACAGCTCTTGCTGGACAATCCGGGCATGATGGATGAAATTGAAGCGAAAATAAAAGAACGTTTGTTACCAGCTAAATAAGCAACATCTAGTATAATAGAAAGCCACCGAAAGAAACGGTGGCTTTTCTTTTATAACAAAATTCTTTTTTAACCTTAAGAATTTCGATATTCGTATTTCAATCACACACGATATGATATTTTTATTTCAGGTTATTACATTAGAAGATTTTAAAGAGCATTGGTGGCTCTATCTTTCAATGCCTATCATAGCAGCTGTCATTGGCTACGGCACTAAGATTGTCGCCATTAAGATGATGTTTGAGCCGCTGGAATTTTTTGGCATCAAACCATTTCTCGGCTGGCAAGGCATTATTCCGCGCAAAGCCGCGATTATGAGTACCATTGCGTGCGACACACTAACATCAAGATTAATAAAACCGGAAGAAATTTTTGCGCGTTTAGATCCGAACAGAATTGCACAGGAACTGGAAAAACCGATGCTGCCTATTGTAGAAAAAATCACACACGATGTAATGAGTCACTACCAGCCTGGCTTGTGGGAAAGCATTCCGGAAAATGTAAAAAAATTACTCATCAAACAAATACAGCAACAATCACCGGATATGGTGCGCCAGCTGATGCAGCAAACCAAAGACAACTTAAACGAAGTA